>JBAXMA010000051.1:0-13106 GCA_037134535.1 bacterium | reverse complement strand
GCATCTGAGCGCCTATAGGGAGCTGTTGACTGAGCACATAAAGAAAGAGGATGAGATTCTTTACCCCTGGCTGGATCGTCAGCTTTCCGATTCACAGATCGGGCGCCTGTATTCGGCATTCAGTGAAGTTGACGTGAAGTTTGCCGACACTTGCCGCAGGTGTGAAGAGATAGTTGCGAAATTGGAGCATAGTGCCGGTCAGGTGTAACGGGCAGACGCTATCCTGCATGATGGCAGCATACAGAGCGGGGTTAAGGCGGTTTTGAAACTGGTTGGGATAGTTGAGCGAAAAGATGGTAAACATAGAAACAAGAGGGGGATTAGAATCATGAAAGAAAAAGGATGCAGTTGCCCGGGATCAGCGATGATTGACCGCAGGGACGACGAAAAGCACGAGACTTCCGAAACAGGTGGGAAAGTTATATCGCAGTTGAGGCAGTGGCCGATACAGATGCACCTGATTTCGCCGATGGCGCCATACTACAAAGGCGCTGACGTGCTGTTGACTGCAGACTGCGTGGCGTATGCCATGGGCGCATATCACCCGGAGTATCTCAAGGGTAAGGCTATCGCCATAGCGTGTCCCAAACTTGATGAGGGGCAGGAGGTCTACGTTGAGAAAATCAAGTCATGGATGGAGGATGCGAAAATCAACACACTCACGGTTATGATCATGGAAGTGCCCTGTTGCATGGGACTCTCTGTCATTGCCGAGACTGCGCTTGCGGCATCAAAGAGGAAGGTTCCGGTTAAACGCATTGTTGTCGGTCTTGACGGTGAGATTCGCAGTGAAGAATGGGTATCGGCGTAGATAGTTATGATCAGGGCAAAAACTTAAGGAAGCATTCTGCGGGCGTCTGCTGGCAGTGATGAATCTCAAGGCGGGGATTGATTGACGGCTTTCAGGGCTGCTGCCAATAATTTCATTTGTGCCATTATGTCGGGAGGATGAATCTCCGAAAGTTGTAAATAATCTACTAATGCAGCTAGCTGTTTCATTCAGTTATACTCATCATGTGATTTAGCACTTTGTGCTGCTTGACGACGCGAGTACGGCGTGATTTACTCCCAATTCGCGCACAGGTAGCAGACTTGTCGCGGATTTTGCGTAAGCGCAGACGTTCCGTGTGAAATAACAATTGCATTATGGGAGTTATGCTCTGATGAAACGCGATACAATGTCGTTTGATATCATCGGCGTTGGATGCGGTATAGCAACTCTTTCCACTGTACTGCAGCTGCTGAAGCGGATCAAAAGTGAGCCCGCAGGTTCCGTGCAGGCTCCAACTGTTCTTATTATAGACAAGGGCGCTTCTGCCGGTGCTCAGGTTCTATCAGGCGCGGTGGTGGATCCTGAGTCTCTCTCAAAGCTGCTCAGCCCCGAGGAGTTCGCCGCTTTGCCGCGGTTTACCACTGTGAAGAAGGAGAGTTTCCGTTTTCTGACAGCCGGCGGATCGTCGCTTGTTCCATGGGTTCCGAAACTGATGCACGCGGAAGGCTATCCGATAGTTTCGCTTGCGGAAGTTGTCCGGTACCTGACCGGTTTGTGTGAAAAGGCCGGGGCAGAAGTGTACTTCGGCTTTTCCGCAGTCGAACTATTGAAGGACAACGGGCGCATTACCGGCGTCAGGATCGGTGACAAGGGTCTGGATAAGAATGGGGCGCAACGATCGAACTTTGAGCTAGGGCCGGACCTGCAGGCAACCTTGACCATTCTAGGCGAAGGGGCGTGCGGTTTTCTTTCCGAACAACTGATTGCCGACCGGGGAATGGCTGGTTCCAATCCGCAGACTTATGCCCTTGGAATCAAGGAGCTTATTGAGACTCCCGAATGCAAGGGGCGTGCCGGCACGATCATGCACACTTTCGGATATCCGTTGGATATGCAGACATATGGCGGTGGCTTCGTTTACTGCATCAGTGACACTCTCACTGCTGTGGGCATGGCGACGGCCCTCGACTATCGGAACCCTACAGTCAACCCGCATGATATGTTCCGCCTGTTCAAGCAGCATCCGGCGGTTCAACCGTTCCTGGCAGGCGGCAAGGTTCTTGAGTATGGAGCCAAAGTACTGCCGGAAGGTGGATTCAATTCCGTTCCGGAGATGGTAACCGATGGTGCGATTATTGTTGGAGATAGTGCCGGCTTGTGTAATTCGCTTAGACTCAAGGGTGTGCACCTGGCCGTTCAGTCCGGTATTGCGGCAGGAGACACACTGTTTGATGGTTGGAAGAGCAAGGACTTATCAATCGGGGCAATGAAGAAGTATCCTGAGCGCCTCAAACAGTCTGCGCAGTGGAAAGAGTTGCAGAAGATAAGGAATGTCAGGGCCGGATTCACCTACGGCACCATTCCCGGCATGATGACAGTGGGTATGAGCATTTCCAGCGGTGGCATGCTGCCGCCGGGTTGTATGGAACTGGAGCCGGATTGGAAAGCGATGAAACCGGTTGCCGGAGTCAAACCGCGGGCACTGCCTCAGAAGCCCGCTGCCGCGGAAGCTAATACACAGCTGGATAAACTCTCAGATCTGTTCTTCTCAAAAACTCACCACGAAGAGAATCAGCCATCTCATCTGAAAATTCCCGATCCGGAAAAGTGTAAGAAGTGCATACATGAGTACGGCGCGCCATGCACTCTTTTCTGCCCTGCACAGGTTTACGTCATTAAAGACGACAAACAGGGCATCCATATTGATTTCTCCAACTGTCTGCACTGCAAGACGTGTCAGATCAAGGATCCGATGCAGAACATCAGCTGGACTCCACCCGAAGGCGGTGGTGGACCTGTCTATTCCCGGATGTAGAGTCTGCACTTGATCTGTTGATGTGACAGCCGGAGTGGGCGATATTCAAAAACATTGCTGGAAACTATTGACTGCTTGGCCCGGCAATGATACCACTCTGTGGTGTTTTTTTTGTGCCATCAGGTGAAGACGTAAGAAAATGACCTCTGGTATTCAAAAGGCATGGGAGAATCTGGCGGTTTGTGTGCCCGGCGAGGTGTGTATGCGGGCTGCGGTGAGATACGACGAAGAACAGAAGAGCTTTGTTGTGTCTTCCTTCGGGCAGGATGTTTTTGTATGCCCGGAAGCTCGCACGCTCCGTTCCCGGACACCGGCAGGTGAGCGAATGCTCACCAGGTTTGGCTATTTCGCTTCTCTTGTGATAGTCTCGTATCTGGCTCAGGCTCGGATGGTTGCACCATCCGGACACTGGGTGAAGCCGACTGATTTGCGGTCCGGTGACATCTATTACAAGGGAAGTCATATTTTGCCGCTGGACCAGCTGAGTAAGAGCTATGAGGGTCGGTTGAGTGACTTCGTGGCGCATGGGGAACTTTTGGGCGGAACGCCTCTTTCTTTTGGCGATGTGTCAGTGAAGCTTGATCCGCTGCCACGTATTCCGATGGCTGTTATTGTCTGGAAGACAGATGACGAATTTCCGGGGCGGGCGGATCTTCTGCTCGACTCAACATGTGAACTTCATATGCCGGCGGATCTGGTCTGGTCCACGGCAATGCTGTCCGTTTTGATGATGACGTAATGGAGATGGCGATGGACTATTTCTTCGCATTACTATTTGTCGGTTTGGCGGGAATGTTCGTCCTTGGTGGACTTGCTGTATCCTTTCTCGTGGCCCCTAACAAGCCGGGGAAGGTGAAGAACTCACCGTATGAGTGCGGCGAGAAGACAATCGGGCCGTCCTGGATTCAATTCAACGTTGGATACTATCTCTTTGCGCTGCTTTTTCTTGTTTTCGACGTCGAGGCTGCATTTCTTTATCCTTGGGCCCTGGTCCTGCGAGAAGTCGGCGTGGTCGGGCTGATAGAGGCCGTTGTTTTTATCCTGGTCCTGCTGGTTGCTCTGGTTTATGCCTGGCGCAAGGGAGTACTTGAATGGGTATAGTCACAGAGAAACTACCAGGATGGATTAAGCCTGTGCCGGGCAGCTCGCTGGTGTTGACGAGCATGGACTTTATGATCAACTGGGCTCGATCCAACAGCCTCTGGCCGTTGACGTTCGGGACGAGTTGCTGTGCCATCGAAGTTATGATGGCGGCAGGCGCATCCAATCATGACGTGGCGCGTTTCGGTGCCGAAGTAGTGCGCGCAACTCCACGCCAGGCTGACCTTCTGGTTGTGGCCGGAACCGTTGTGAAGCGTATGGCGCCGGTGCTGAAGACTCTGTATGAGCAGATGGGCGAGCCGCGATACGTAATTGCCACAGGATCATGTGCGATTTCGGGCGGACCGTTCATGTATGATTCCTATACAACAATTCGCGGAGCCGACCAGATTATTCCGGTGGACGTGTATGTTCCCGGCTGTCCGCCAAGGCCGGAGGCGTTCTTTTACGGGATTCTCACCCTTCAGCGTATGATAAAGGAAGGCGAAACTGTTCGTGAGCCCGGAGTTCGTCGCAAGCCGGTCATGGCTGCATTGCCGCAGGGCATTACTCTCCAGGACATTCAGGCGGAATTTGTCACTCTTCTTAAGGAAGACGCAGTTGTTAACGTGGACGAATTAGCTGCGGAAAGGGGCAAGAATGAATCCTGAAAGCCTTATTTCCGCGGTTATTGCAATTGAGCCTCTGGCCGTGAAGCGGGAACAGTGCGACAAGATTGCGGTCAATGTTCCGCAGGAAGCTCTTCTCAAGCTCATGCAGAGATTGCACGACGAGCCTGCGCTGGCTTTTGACATGTTGTACACGCACACCGCGATCGACTACCCTGCGGAAAACAGATTTGAACTGGTCTATCTTCTTGCTTCACTGAAGCTCGGACACCAACTGATGGTGACAACTTCGATCAGCAGGGAAAAGCCGGAGATTCCTACGGTGAGCTCCGTCTGGCGCATAGCCGAATGGCATGAGCGCGAAGTTTACGATCTGTTCGGTATTCTCTACGAAGGACACCCTGATCTCAGACGGGTGTTTCTGGAAGACGACTGGAAGGGTTTCCCGTTGAGGAAAGATTACAAGGACGACTTCATGTTGGAAATGCCGGAATGAGCATAAGAGTAACAACTCTGGACGAGAAGATCCGTGAAACACCGCTGGATGACAGCCTGTTGTCTACGAAGGAATACTTCGTCAACATGGGACCGCAGCATCCGTCCACACACGGAGTGCTCCGCCTTGTCCTCCAGATGGATGGCGAGACAGTAAGAGAGGTAATTCCGGTACTGGGCTATGTGCACAGGGGTATTGAGAAGAAGGGTGAACGCCTTAACTATCGCCAGTTTGTGCACATGACCGACAGGTTGGATTATCTTTCAGCTCTTGCCAATAACTGGGCACTGTCGATGGCGGTAGAGAAGGCACTGAATATCGAGTTGAACGATCGCATTCAGACCATTCGCACGATTGTTGTGGAATTACAGAGAATACAAAGTCACCTCCTCTGGTGGGGCGTCTTTGGTATGGATCTTGGCGCTTTCACGGCTTTCCTGTACGGATTCCGTGACCGTGAAAAAATCACCACAATTCTGGAAGAAACCATCGGCGCACGACTGACCATGAACTACATTCAACCGGGCGGGCTGATGTACGATATTCAGCCTGACTTCCAGGCGAAGGTGAAAGAATTTATCAAGTATTTCAAGCCGAAGCTCGATGAGTACGAGAGTCTGGTGACAGGGAATGTCATTTTTCAGCAACGGATGAAGAATATAGGAATACTGGATGCGAAGACGGCGGTTTCCATCGGAACAACAGGTCCGGTCCTCCGTGCGAGCGGAGTCGCCCATGATCTGCGCAAGGCCGAACCGTACGGGATGTATGGCAAGGTGCAATTCAAGATCCCGGTCGGCAGCGTTGGCGACTGCTGGGACCGCTACTGGGTCCACCTTGAAGAAATTAGACAGTCCATGCTCATTATTGAGCAGCTGATTGACAGTATTCCAGATGGCAAGCATCTCGTAATGAAGCTTAACGCGAAGCTCAAGGTGCCGGTAGGCAGTTATTACTCACATCTTGAGACGGCACGAGGGATATTCGGCGTATTTGTTGTTGCGGATGGAACAGACCGGCCTTACCGGATCCACCTCCGTACCCCCAATTTCAATAACATCTGGTCGGCAACAGTCATGGCTCCAGGCTGGCGGCTGGCAGATCTGGTGACAATAATTTCGTCTCTGGACATCGTTGTCCCTGACATGGATCGATAAGGTTCTAAAATGACGAATGCAATTTGGAAAGTAACGACTATTGCAGATCGAGCGGCTGAGGCCTTGCCAGGCAGTCCCTGGTTAGCGATCGCGTATATGGTCCTGGGCGTTGCCGGCATCGGGGCTTTCGTTGCCGGTCTTGGCCTGGTGCTGATCTATGTCGAGCGCAAGGTGGCGGCACATTTTCAGTGCCGCCTCGGACCCATGAGGGTAGGGTGGCATGGTCTTCTTCAAACCATTGCCGACATGCTCAAACTCCTGCTTAAAGAGGATATTGTTCCTGCCAGGGGCGACAAGCTGCTGCACATGGCAGCGCCGTTCCTCACTTTCCTTGGTACTACTCTGGCAATTCTTGTAATTCCTATGAGCCCGATTTTCCAGGTTGCGGACGTTAATATCGGTGTTCTCTACGTCACTGCGGTCAGTGGATTCGGAGTTCTCGGAATCCTCCTCGGCGGCTGGAGTTCCAATAATAAGTGGTCACTCCTGGGAGCAATGCGCGCAGGCGCGCAGATCGTGTCATATGAGGTTTCCGCCACGCTTGCGTTACTTGTAGTAGTACTCTTTGCAGGAAGTATGCAGCTCTCGTTGATTGTGCAGAGTCAGGCCGAGGGATGGTGGATATGGCGGGCGCCTGGTGTCGGACTGGTCGCTTTCATCATTTTCCTTATTGCATCGCTGGCTGAAATCAACCGCACGCCTTTTGATATTCCGGAAGGCGAGAGCGAGTTGACTGCCGGTTTCCATACGGAATACTCGGGCATCAGGTTTGCGTTCTTCTTCCTCGCAGAGTTCATCAACATGTTCATCGTGTCAGCGATGGCTGCAACTCTGTTTCTGGGTGGTTGGATGCCGTTCCATGTCGGTGGTTGCGGCGCATTTAACGCAGCCATGGATATTATTCCACCGGGACTGTGGTTTGCAGGCAAGACCGCATTTCTTGTGTTCCTGATCATGTGGTTTCGTTGGACGTTCCCGCGCCTTCGCGTCGACCAGCTCATGCGGCTTGAGTGGAAGATTCTGCTGCCGATAGGGTTTGCGAACCTGCTTGTCGGCGCGACGCTCGTGGTGTTTAACCTGTATTTCTGGCACAAGTGACGGTTGGCTGATGAGTGACCGGGTGATGGCGATTTATGAATAGTAATGCTCAAACTGATGAAGGCGTCGTGACGGGCCGAACGGATTCTTCCGTGATCGTTGCACCGCGCCCGCCCGCCGGGGGTATCGTCGGCTCCGTACTGACCGGGTTCCTCTCTCTTCTCAAGGGAATGAAGGTAACCATCCACTACTTCCTGCGCCCTTCCACTGTGGTGACTCAGCAATACCCCGAGAATCGCAAGACCTTGAAGATGGCCGATCGCTTCAGAGGGCAGCTGGTATTCGATAACGACGCAAATGGCTATCACAAGTGCATTGCCTGCCACTCCTGCGAAACAGCGTGTCCGAATTTCTCCATCAAGGTGGTCGATCGCAAGGGCGCAACTACCGGCAAGAATGAAGTAAACTATTTCGTGTGGCGATTCGACAGCTGCACGTTCTGCAATATGTGTGTACTCGTCTGTCCGACAGCGGCGCTCAAGATGCTGCCAAGTTTCGAGTCCGCCGTCTATGATCAGAAGTTGCTTGTCTACAACCTCAACCCATATGCCGGTCCTGCTGTGACGGCCCTTGCAAAGGTGACGGAGCCGGAAGAACGCAAGAAGCTCATGGAAGCCCGGAAGTTTTATGAAGGTCCTTTGCCGCTTTGCGGTGAACAGATCCCGGGATGCCCGGCCGGTCGCAAAGCATCCGCCGCAGCGCAAGGCGCTTCAGGAGATAAGACATGCTGAGCAGTGTTGTAACCAATTTGCTGTTTTACGTTTTTGCAATTCTGGCGGTTCTTTTCGCTCTTGCGGTTGTCTGCAGTCGCCGGATTCTCCGGGCGGCGGTGTACCTGATGGCTGTCCTGGGAATGAGCGCCGGGTTCTATCTGCTGCTGGGCGCTGAGTTTCTTGCAGGCGTGCAGATTCTCGTCTACGTCGGCGGCATAGTTGTTCTGCTTGTCTTTGCGATCATGCTTACGGCATCCACAGACATGATTGAGGAAAAGCCATCTCTCTTCCGGAAAGCCGCAGGCCTGTTTGCGGCCGGCGGTTTCCTTGCAGCGTCAATTGCTGTGTTTTATCTGTCTCAGTTTCCTGCCGTGCGGCAGAGTGTTACGGCTCCGAGTGCCACACGTGAAATCGGATTGCACATACTGAGTTACGGCCCGGAGGGTTATGTTTTGCCGTTTGAGATGATATCGCTGCTGCTGTTAGGCGTGGCGATAGGCGGAATTGTTCTGGCGCGTAAGCGTGCCCGGAAAGAAGGGGTATAGCTATGCTCGAGTTTATAGAGACGCCCCCCGGTGTGTTTCACTGGCTTGTGGTTTCGACAATACTGTTTTCAATAGGGATCTACGGAGTACTGACCCGCCGGAATGCGGTCGGTATTCTCATGGCAGTAGAACTGTTATTGAATTCGGGAGCTCTGAATTTCGTGGTCTTCACAAAGTATGTGGCGCCTGGCGCGGTGGATGGGCAGATCATGGCGATCTTCATCATTGCAGTGGCAGCCGCTGAGGTAGTGGCTGGAATGGCGATATTTGTAACGCTCGCGAAGAGCCGGAAGACAGTTGATGTTACCCGCATGGACATGATGAAGAATTGACGGAGCTGGTATTTATGGAAGAGACTCTTAACCTTGGTTTTGCGTTGAAACACGCGTGGCTGATACCCGTCATCCCGTTTCTTTCGTTTCTGGTGGTGGGTCTGTTTATTCGCCCGCTGTCACGCAAGGCGGCTGGCGTAGTTGCAACTGGAGCCATATTCTGCTCCGCGATTCTGGCTTATCTCGTGGCCTGGAATTACTTCCACCTCTTCCCAACCGGCCATGAACGACATGCCCTGATCCCATGGAGTTATGCATGGCTCCAATATCAGCCGGGGTTGGCCGTAAATCTTGGCGTCCTGATCGATCCCATATCAGTTCTGCTTCTGGTCGTGGTCACCACGGTTAGCTCGCTGGTGCATCTCTACTCCATTGGCTATATGAGTGACGACGAGGGCAGTGGCCGCTACTTCACCTACCTGAACCTTTTCACCTTCAGTATGCTTGGTCTTGTCTTGTCACCCAACATTCTACAGATGTACGTCTTCTGGGAACTGGTTGGTGTAAGCTCTTTCCTGCTGATCGGTTTCTACTACTCCAAACCGTCAGCGGTCGCTGCATCAAAGAAGGCTTTTATTGTCACCAGGTTTGCGGATCTCGGGTTCTTTGTCGGTGTCCTGATCCTGGGCTACTATGGCTACCAGGTTTTTGATAAGGTCAGTCCTGGTATTGTCAACCCGACAGGGATACCTCTGCAGCCATTTGACTTCATCTATCTGTGCAGCCCGCAGGCTCTGGCGGCGCTTTCCGGCCTGGGACCGGCTGTTTTTGGAATGAGCATTCTGACTCTTGCCATGATTCTTGTCTACATGGGTGCCGCAGGAAAGAGCGCAATGTTCCCGCTGCATATCTGGCTGCCTGACGCCATGGAAGGCCCCACGCCGGTATCTGCGTTGATTCATGCGGCTACCATGGTCGTTGCCGGCGTGTATCTGGTTGCCAGAATGTTCCCGGTATTTGCCGCGTCCGGTGACGCGCTTCTGACGGTCGCGTACGTTGGCGCATTCACCAGCTTATTCGCGGCAGTGATCGCATGCACGCAGGATGATATCAAGAGGGTGCTGGCATTCTCGACCCTCAGTCAGCTTGGTTACATGATGTTTGCGCTGGGTGTGGCGACAATGGATTCGCCGCTCGGGTATACGGCTTCAATGTTCCACCTGTTCACACACGCGTTCTTCAAGGCGCTTCTCTTTCTGGGAGCTGGTGCAGTTATTCATGCCGTACACAGTAATGAGATCTGGAAGATGGGTGGATTGGCCCGCAAGATGCCCGTCACGCACCTTACATTCCTGATTGCCACCCTCGCAATCGCTGGAATCTGGCCGCTTGCCGGTTTCTTCTCCAAGGATGAGATATTGGCGTCCGCGCTCGCCACAGGGCATACGGGCATCTATCTTCTAGGCCTGCTGGTCGCTGGTATGACTGCCTTCTACATGTTCCGGATCTATTTTGTTACCTTCTGGGGCAAGACCCGAGGTCATGGCGCGGAACATGCGCATGAGGCGCCGGTAATCATGCTGATCCCTCTTGGAATTCTCGCAATTCTGTCGATTGTGGCGGGCTTTGTTCCCATGGGGCAACTTGTCTCCATCGGCCACGAGGTCGCTGGCGGTCATGAAGGCGGACACGGCGGAATCAACTTCGCTATTGCTGTGCCGGCGAGTGCACTTGCCTTGTTCGGTATTGGTCTGGCGTGGTTTCTATATGGTCGCAGCACCAGTCCAATTGGCGGAATTACGGGCAAGATGGGTATTGTCTACACTACTATCAAGCAGAAGTTCTATATCGACGAAGTATACCTGTTTATTACCAAGAAGCTGATCTTCGGCCTCGTTGCCGCGCCTGTCGCCTGGTTTGATCGCCATATTGTCGATGGTGGCGTCAATCTGGCTGGATGGTGCACACGGACATCGGGTCTCTTGCTGAGCCTTCTGCAAACAGGACAGGTGCAGTCTTATGGCGCCTGGTTCGTAAGCGGCGCAATTGCAGTGTTGTTGCTGATCATTTACTGGATGGAGATGTAAGAATGGGCCTGTTAAGCTGGTTGATAGCAATTCCTTTCCTGACCACACTGGTCATCGTAGCCACGCCAGCAAGTCGTGCGGGCTGGATCCGGTGGATTGCCGCTATTGGCACAGGGGCTCACCTGGTTCTGACTGCGGTAGTCACCTACCTGTTCTGGCAGGCGGCCGCTCCGGACGCCGCTGCCATGACGACCGCTCAATTCATGAAGCTTTACTTCGTGGAGCAAGTCCCGTGGTTCAAGAGCCTGGGTATTCAGTACCTGATCGGCATAGACGGTATTTCGATGGCCATGGTCATTCTGACTTCCATCATCATCTTTGCCGGTGTCATGGCCAGCTGGAACGTTAAGGAACGGCCGAAGGAGTTCTTTGCGCTTCTTCTGATCCTGGTGACAGGTGTATTCGGAGTCTTCCTGAGCTTTGACTTATTCCTGTTCTTCGTCTTCTACGAAGTGGCGGTTCTGCCGATGTATCTGTTGATCGGCATCTGGGGCACCGGCCCGAAAGAGTACTCAGCCATGAAGCTTACGATGATGCTCCTGGTTGGTTCTGCATTCATTCTTGTCGGAATCCTCGCGCTTTACAATGCCCCTGGCATTCACACATTCGATCTGACCCAGCTGGCTCACAAATCTTTCTCATCAGATTTCCAGAAGTGGGTGTTCCCTGCTATATTTATCGGCTTTGGTGTGCTTGGTGCACTCTATCCATTCCATACCTGGTCACCGGACGGTCATGCTTCGGCGCCTACTGCGGTCTCGATGTTGCACGCTGGTGTGTTGATGAAGCTCGGCGGTTACGGAGCGCTGAGAATTGCCGTATACCTCCTGCCTGAAGGCGCAAAGCACTGGGGCCTGTTCTTTATGGGACTGACCACCATCAATATTCTTTATGGTTCGTTCGGCGCGATCATGCAGAAGGACCTGAAGTATTTTACAGCCTATTCATCAGTCAGTCATTGCGGCTTCGTTCTGTTCGGAATTGCGGCCCTTAACGTCATGGGAATAAAGGGCGCGGTGATTCAGATGTTCAGTCATGGAATCATGACAGGCCTGTTCTTCGGCCTGATCGGAATGGTCTATGGCAGATCTCATACCCGTATGATTCCTGAGATGGGCGGACTGGCAAAAGTGATGCCATGGCTGGCTACCTGCTTCTACGTTGCCGGACTCGCTTCGCTCGGACTGCCGGGTTTTGCCGGATTTGTGGCCGAATCACACGTGTTCCTCGGCGGTTTCTTTGGAAATCAGTGGCACGGACTTGTCGCGATGCGGGTTCTGACTGTGCTTGCCACCCTGTCCATAGTCGTGACAGCAGTGTATGTTCTGCGTGGTCTGGCCAGAGTGTTCCAGGGGCCGATAACTAATCACCACTTTGAAGAGCTGGGCGATGCCACGCTGACGGAAAAGATCAGTACGGGCGTTCTGGTTGCCACGCTTGCGATTACAGGTATGGCTCCGTTCCTTCTTATCAATCTGATTGAGGGTCCGATTATGCCTATAGTTAACCGGTTGCAGGGATCAGGGGTGTTGCAGTAGTTCGGCTTTCACCGCGTGGAGGTATTGACTGATGTTGATGGCGCCTGAGCTTGTTGTGATTCTATCGGCATTTCTTGTGCTGATTGCAGATCTTGTTATCAGCGAAAAGCGGCGGTATCTCCTGGCCGTCATTGCACTGATCGGTCTTGGATTTGCCTGTGCTTTTACAATAGCGATGATGCCAGGCGTCAGCTCAATGCTGGGTGGTCGCTTTGTAGTAAATCCAGCAGCCCTGTGGTTCAAGCTGTTGTTTGCCGGGTCGGCTCTGCTGACTGTGGCAATGTCCATGGATGCGATGGATGGTCGTTCGGCGGTCCCGGCGGGACTGGGCGCCCGCGGCGAGTATTACATGATTCTATTGCTGACTGTGTCCGGAATGATGTTTCTGGCATCCGCGACAGACCTGGTGACGCTGTATGTGAGTCTGGAGCTGGCAACCATCCCGCTATTCATTCTGACCGCATGGAAGCGTGATGCATTATCCGGCGAGGCGGGTCTGAAATACGTGGTCATGGGTGCTCTTGCGTCAGCCCTTCTCATCTATGGTCTGGGCATTCTCTACGGGCTTACCGGCCACACTGATTTCCAGGGCATCAGCAAGACGCTCAATGCGTCGTCGCCTGCGTTCTGGCTGGCCGTTGCGCTGATCACAGCGGGAGTGGGCTTCAAGATGACGATTGTGCC
>JBAXMA010000050.1:0-13354 GCA_037134535.1 bacterium | reverse complement strand
GAGGACTATCTCATGTGCCTGGCCATTGTGGTAGGTGGGTTGACAGGGTGCTTACCCTGCTATTGGCGTTTCTTCGATTGGTAGGGCGAACCCCATAGCTATCAAGCTAAGGCGAATTTCGGAGCGAACATTCAACATTCAACGTCCAACTTCGAACCAGAAGAGGTCCTTTTCTCTTAGTTCAACGTTGGACGTTCGATGTTGAATGTTCGATGTTCGTTTGCATTTTGCCTTAGCTTGATAGCTATGGGGCGAACCCTCTGGGTGAGCCGCTTTCTTGACACAGCCGTGCGTTCTTGGGCGCATCGGGCTCATCTGCGATTCGGTGCAGGCCATCTCTCGATGAGCAATCAAAACCTGTCACCTTCTGGTGACCCGAATATCCAGCGAGAGCCTTCCAAAGCACATCTGTGTAATCTGCGAAATCTGTGGACAACTATCCCGCGTACTGAATCGTTCCGTCTAAGGCAACGGCTCCTCCGGCAACTTCACCGCCTATGAAAGCCCCGCCACTTTGACCGCGTTGTGCTGTGCAGAGCCCGGAAAGAAGGCTATCCCGGCGTCGTTCATGACCGCCTTGAAGAAATAGCCCGGCTTTGCCAACTCATTCAGAATCATTTCGGTGCCGTAAGTATTCATCTCTCAACTGTCTGCTAGTCTGTCTTTTGCCAAGAACGTGCATACTGAGGTGCGAAGGCACCGTCTTAGTTGGGCATTACTGTCGTAATTGTCTGTATGCTCTTCTGAAAAGCTTAACGCCTTGTGTGCCGAGCATAACACCAAATATGAGGGAAACTGACTCCGTGAGCCAGAATTCCACTGGATTGTCCTGTCTCAAAACAAGTCCGGGCTGGTGCTTTGAGAAGCCCATCGTTTCATTTGTCGTTAGCCCAATGACGAATAAGCACAATAACCCGATAGCAAGTAGAAATAGGGCAATCCCAGCGGCAATAGTCCGTCTCGGTCCGAGTGTAGGCGATGTGTCTGTATTCATATTTGTTCAAAAGCCCGACGATCCAAATCACCGTTTCAAACCCTGCGTTTCGCGGGGTGAAGAATACGGTGGATTTGTTGGTTGGCCGTCTTATTGTCTGGCAACAAAATCGAGGAACTCTTTGACTTTGTCTTTGGCTTCAATGAAAGCTTCGACTTTGTCGCCATTGGAGAATTCAACTCGCAGTTCATACTTTCTGAACTCGCCTGATCCCTCGTAGATCATATGGCGGTCGAGAAAGCGGATGGCGTCCTCAAGGGTTGCAAATTCATTGACGCGACCGTAAAGCGGAACGACTACTACCCGCGTAACGTGGCGGCCAAGTCTTTTGTTCAGCGCGTCAAAGAAACCATCAATAGCCGGTTGGTTTGCTTGGACGAGGTGTGCGCATATGCGCCTCATAATCGCCGTGGATGATCCTTCGATTTGCTCAGTCGTTCGTCGAAACACCTTATCTTTAGTGTCTTCGTCGAATGCAATGTCTATTCCTTCCGACTGAAACGCGGCAACAAGTGAATCGTATGGGAAATAGAGAACATTGAATCCAAGAGAGCGAAGTTGCTCCAAGGACCCGTCGGTGAAGACGCCTGCAAGGACGGTTCCCAGAAAAGGATTATTCCATCGATACTTTTCGGCAAGCGGGAGAATGGCGCCTTGAATTTCCTGGGCTTTGTTGCGTGAATGCTTGGTATATCTTCGCCACGCAGTCTCAATGAATGCGAGAGGTCGTCCGATCTTCTGATCAGAACCATCCCGTTCAATCACGAAGTCGAGATCATGCGTGTTTCCGTATTGATCAGTCCATGCCACCTTCTTTCCGGAACGAGCCGGCCTGTTTCTCTTCTGATGGTCAAGATAAAGTCCCTGCTTCTGACAAAATGCCTCAAGTTGTGGAAGAACAACTGACTCAAGCAACTCGCCGATAACCTGTCCAAATCTATGTGCGTGTGATTCTGCCATGTTTACTCAACCTTCAATCCAGAGTCTACCCTCTTTCAAGGGAACCCTATGTTTTCTGTTCTTCCACTTGATATTTCTGTCCCGAATCTTCTCAAAGGAATAGGTCTTAAAACCAGACGCTAGAGCCAGTTCGCCCAGCCAAGTGTCTACATCCAGGTAGACACCATATGGCGCAGAATCACCAATAACGAAACAGGCAAACCCACCCGGTCGGCAAAGTGCACGCAACGACTTAAACATAAGACCAAGGTCTCTGAAGTATGCTGCTGCCATAGTGTGGTAAGTCTTTTTGCCACCTTTTGTCTCACGCACTTCCTCTAATGTTCTGCACGCCGTAGAAAGGTCTTTTCTAATCGGATCAAGGACGGGTTCGGCCAGTAATTCATCAAGAACAAGTTTTTCTGCGGCGGCGTGCTGTGAACATGAGTGAATAAGGTGTCGACGAACGGCGTGCTGAAGGTCGCCCCATCCATTGATCTCTCCCCAGAAGGTCATCTCCAATCGTGTGGCGTCGGCGTAGTCATAGTTGTTCGGATAAGGGGGGGACGTGATTACAGCATCGACTTGAATATGCGAGTTGGTTGCAGGGGCCCGCGCATCGGTGAGGATTACCGCCCCTTGAGAAGACCAAGCATTACGCTGGGCGTACTCGACATCCTGTAGAATGTCCGCCGCCTTAGCGTGAAATGCCGCAACAGGTGGTTGCACTCCTGACTTGCTTTTGTTTGGTAGCACGTATTGCCATTGTGCCGTTCCAGCCCCGCTGCACATTCGCAGAATGGATGTGAGGGCAAGCCAGAGCAATTCGCCTTCGGGGGTCTTACTGTTAAATTTATCGAGAAAAAGGTTGCGCATGGCAAAGAGCACAGCGAGGGAATCAGGCGTGTAACACTTCGATAACAACAGTGGAACATCTTTGGGAAGCCCGGAGACTGCTTTCGGCAGGCGGTTCAAAAATTCGTCGAATGTGTCACGGATGGCAGAAATATCAGAATGAATCCCCCTTAATTTTGCAACGGCGACCCTGTGAATGAATGGGTGGGTTTCGAATCCCCAGCTTTGAACCCGCTCTGCTTCACTGGCGAGAATCGTCGTGCCGACACCGGCAAACGGATCTAGCACGGAAAAGGTGCCTGTATCCGAACGCCGGTCGTGGATTAGCGAACTAACCCAGTCGGCGGAGAAACCAGCCGAGTATCGATACCAACGATGAACCGGCAAGGACATGTTGTCTCCGAATGCACCGGATCGCCCGTTGAACCGCGCGTGAGTATGGGTGACATCCAGTGCTTCGTCGAATAACTCTGATTGATATGCTAGGGCATTTCTCATAGGACCATAGTGTCACAAATCCCGTGGTTTCTCAATCTTGTTCTTATTCTTTCGTCTGCCTTGAGTCTCAGCGCGGTACGTGCCGTAAACTCCAAAGTTTGGCCGTCTGCAAATATCACGATCTTCTGACTGCTTTATTTATCCAGAATGTAATATTCCGAGCAATGTCATTATAGGCGTCGGTAGGATTGGGGCTAAAACACGGAACATACTGTGCGATGGTAGAACCATTCTGGAGGCTGACTTGTGAGAATGGGTTTTGGCCTTGAGCACACTTTCCATAATAGGGAGAGTTGTTGGATGTTCGAGGGTCTTTCAAGTTGTGGATATAGATACCAACAACCCCCTTGCCAGTATCCCAGCCCTTGGCGATCTCATGTCGAACCCATGGTCGGAGATATGTTTCGGATCCGATGAGTACCACAACATGGGTCCTGTACTTCATGGCATTGTCTATCCATCGTTCAATACCACCAGGCGTTCTGCGTGCTTGTTCCCAGTCATTCTTGGAGACCGGTTCATTGCCGTCAATGACACCAATGTTGCGGATTTGTTGAACTCGAAAGACATCGTTATCAAAGTGGAAACTATAAAACACCGATGGACGTCGTGTCGTCATGCTACAGCACCTCCACATTTCAGAAAGATTCGTGCAACAATCACCGCGAGCGTAATTACAGTAGGTATCCCGTAGAACCAGCGGAGTGTAATCGACCACATCGTTTTTCTGGTAGAGTCAACAGCATCTGCAAATCGATGCGGGTTCAGATCATATAGCAGGCTGTTGTCATTCGCGCTACGCTTCTCGATAACCCACTCATACATCTTGCGGTACATTCGTTCAGTTCGCAGAAAGAAGGCATCTAGATACCAGAAGCTTACGAGAGGTATCAGTACGACCGCGCTGAGAAGTGCCGGATTCAGGGCTTTGTCTGCCAAGGCCAAAATTACAGCAATGATGGAAACAGCCCATCCTTTCAGCAAGAATGAGTTGTTCGCCATCCTTGAAATGCATGATTGAATCAAGTCGATTTCCTTGTGAAGCACATCTTTGTCCATAAGCACCTCCTGTTATAATGATGTTGTTGAAAGCCATTCGCCGTTTGTCGCGCCCGCCTTGAAGACAGCAAGCCCAGATCGCGAATCGTATGAGCCCATGTCAACCTTTGCATAGAGTTGCAGATACTCATTTCCATACGTACCTGCGCCGTCGCTTGTCGGGAGAATGAATATCCTGCGACGGCTCGAATCCGCATATCCTATTTCCCAAGGGCACCAACGAGAGGCCTTTGAGTTTGCCGTGGCTAGAAACAGAAAAAGGTCACGAGTCATGATAGCGTCTTGAATCTTCTTGGCTGTTTCAGCATTGGGTGTTTCGGGCATGGAGTGATCTTTCCAGTCGATGTAGAGATCAATCCCCGCTTCTTGAAAGAGCGCGATGAGGCCCTTAACCAGTGTCTCATCTTTGTGGCTGTGGCAAAGGAACGCTGACTTCGCTTTGCCGAGTGACGCTGATTTCTGCATATTTTCGTGTAGAGTCTCCTTGTATGCGGCAGACTTCTGACTCAATATTGATTGACTTATTGCCATAGGATAATTCCCTTTCTAATCGGCCAACTATTTTATATTGCTTTAAGCAACTTGCGGGGTATCTGACCGTTCTTTTGTCTAACGGAGCAGCATCGACCCGTAGCTTCGTATCATCGTGGCATTGGGCGGTGTCAGAATCAGCGATTTCTCGTATCCGGCCCGGGGCAATTCCTGGAAATGTATCTCACGGGGTATCAACATGTTAGCAGTGAAGCAATTATTTCGTTGCTCCATTTTTGCAGAGATTTCCGGAAATCACCCCGGCTAAATTTCTCAATACAGCAGGAAATGCAATGGCCATGGCGTCCCCATGTCTGCGCAATAACGGTGGTTTTACCATGGCTATTGCTTTGAGCAATAGCAGGAGGTCGAACAGTGAGAAATGTCAGGTTGCAGGTCGATTTTCTGCGCAACTTTGCCGGTAATCATACTGCTATAGCTTAAAGCACTATCAGGAAGATAAGCAGGTGACCATTCTGTCTGGCGAAAGCCTTCAACAACGCATCTGTGTAATCTGCGAAATCAGTGGATCACTATCCTGTACACTGAATCGTGCCTGATAAGGCGCCGGGCCGTCACTGAAATCAAAGCTTATCGACGAGAATCTGCAGAGCCATGTGGGCTGCTCTTTCAACCGCCCAGCTGCGATCAATACGGTAGCCGGGAAGCCAGATGACCTGACTGCCGCATTCAAACACGGGAATTGTACCGCGCTCTGCCCTGGGCACTTTGCCATCAACAAACACGTCCTGAATCTTCTTTGAGCCATCTAGTCCGAAGGGATGCATCCGGTCACCGGGCCGCCACGAGCGCACATACAACTTCCGGCTTTTCAATCTGCTCAAACTCAGAGTTGCCCTGGCGGGCAACTGCCCGGGCCCTCTCGGACGATCACGCACAATACCGGCAGCAACATCTACTATTATGCGCAGACCTTGCTCCGCCAGCACGGTCTCACCGGGCACCTTTACGGCAACTCTGAATGTTGCATCAGGCATCGTCCGGGTCCGGTTCAACACAAGGCTCCCCTCGCCTCTCGTCACCCGCCATCCACCGGCAAGGCAGGTAGTGTCAGCCGCACGAACACCCCGCACAATGGCATCAACCCTCGCTATCATGTCAAAATCCAGAAGCTCCGGCAGTACACCATTTGCAGAGAGCCACAACCGCAACACGCGTCTGCGAGCCGCAATCGGGTGCCGGGAAAACGATGACAGCGACAGCACCGCCGGCGATCGCGCTGCCACACACTGCCGCAGGATGCCGGCCGCAAGCGTGTCCAGCCACTCATCTTCGTCCCGAAGAATCCGGCCGGTCTGCAACAGCGCCTTCCGGACCCGGGGATTCAGCTTTGCTTCCAGCAGTGGAAGAATTTCGTGCCTGACCATATTTCGCTGAAATTCAAGATCGCTGTTTGACTTGTCTTCACGCCACGTTGCCCCCATGCCTTTCAAAAATCCGACCGCATCAACCTTGCCGACGTCCAGCATGGGCCTGATCACCCTCAGCCCATTGATGTCAGCACGGTACCGAATCCCACCCAGACCGGTTCCGCCTGCTCCGCGCATCAATCTCAGAATGATCGTCTCAGCCTGGTCGTCGGCCGTGTGCGCAGTAGCCACAGCTTGCGCTCCGATCTCCTGTGCCGCATTGCGAAGGAATGCGTATCGCGCATCACGGGCGGCCATTTCAAGTGATATGCCTCTTCTGCGTGCAATCGCAGGAACGTCGCCCTCTCCCATCCTGAATGGTAATTTAAGCCGCACGGCCAAACCGCGAACAAACTCAGCATCCTCATCCGCCGCCCTGCCCCGGATATGATGGTTGAAGTGAGCAACGGACAGTTTCACACCGGCAGTTGGCGAAAGCCCGGCCATCGCATGGAGCAATGCCACGGAATCCGAGCCGCCGGAAACCGCCAGAAGCAGGGACTTGACGCCCTTGAGCAGTCTTTGTTCTTCAATCGTACGCTGTATCTGGAGCAACATAGAGATTCCATCAGTGTTCAGGGTTCAACGTCTTCTTGCCATCCATATATCCGACGATTACCTCAGGCACTGTCACAGATCCGTCTGCTGTCTGATAGTGCTCCAGCAATGCCACCACAAGCCGCGCCAGCGCAACACCGGACCCGTTCAGAGTGTGCACAAACTCAGGCTTCCCGTCAGCCCGCCTGTAGCGTATGCCTGCCCGACGAGCCTGGAATGCTTCGTAGTTGCTGCATGACGACACCTCCAGCCAGCCATTCCGTGCCGGACTCCACACTTCGATGTCATAGCACTTTGCCGCCGCAAGACTCAAGTTGGAGGCACAGAGTTCAATCACCCGGTAATGTAGTCCCAGCCGCTTCAAAACATCCTCGGCATCCGCTGTGAGCTTTTCAAGCTCGGTATATGACGTTGACGGCTCCACAAACTTGACCAGTTCCACCTTATCGAACTGATGGACCCTGAGAAGTCCACGCGTTTCAGCGCCAGCCGCTCCGGCTTCACGCCTGAAGCATGGGGTGTATGCGGCAAAGCACACAGGTAGCTGCCGGGGGATGATCTCGTTGCGGTAGTAGTTCGTCAACGGCACTTCAGCCGTTGGTACCAGATAGAGTCCATCGACTGTGCGATACATCTCATCTGCTAGCCCTGGAAGCTGGCCCGTGCCTGTCAACGCCGCTTCATTGCACAGGAACGGTGGCGACATCTCCGTATATCCGTGCTCGCGGGTGTGCAGGTCGAGCATGAACTGGACCAGTGCCCGCTCCAGCCTGGCGCCCTGCCCGACGAACAGCGGAAAGCCCGGCCCGGCCATCCGGGTTCCACGCGGAAAGTCAATAATGCCAAGACGCTCGCTAAGATCCATGTGACTCAACGGCTCAAAATTAAATTTCACCCTCTCGCCGATAACACGAACAATCCTGTCACCGTCTTCGCCATGACCTACAGGCACGGCCGAATGTGGCATATTGGGAACATCGAGCATTAACTTCTCAATGCCATCTTCAATAGTCGCCAGCTGCTCATCGAGAAGTCTGACCCGGTCACCGGTCGCCTGCATCTCGACCTCCTGAAGGGAGGAGTCATGCCCATTCTTGCGGAGAACGCTTATCTCTTTCGAAACGCAATTTCGAGCGCCCTTAAGCGTTTCCACTTCGACCAGCAATGCTCTCCTGCGGCGGTCAAGATCAAGAATCCCGCCGATATCGGCAGTTGCGCCCCGGATCTCTAGCGCCTTTCTGACGTCAACCTCACGCTCCCGAAATGTCTTTATGTCTAACATTGGAACGACACTACACGAGAACACCTCCGGCTTCAAGGACGGGAAGGCAGGTAGTGCCTCAGAGGCTGTGAAAAAATGCCCGGCGCGGGTGGCACCGCGCCCTCCCTTATCAAAATAGCCTGATTTTGTTCAGGATTGGGAGGGTCGGCTGCCACGCCGACCACTTTTCTGCAATTGTTTCACACGTTCTCAGTTACGTGGTGGGCCTCCCAGTGCCCTTGTGGCTATGGGGGCAACATTCAGGCTCCTGCCGCATCCGTCGGCTGGCGGACGGCAGGGAGCCCCGCCCCGTAACTGAGGCTGCCCGGACGTCAGACTTGATCTCATTGCCCTCTTCTGGCAGGTTAGCCGCGACGGTACAATAATGCGACCACGACATAAGCCAGATAATGCAACCAGAAGGAAGCGCTTCCCCGATCCCCGCACCGCCGGGCCCGATGGGCTGCTGGCTTATTCCGCCGATATTGACGCCGGTCTCCTCCTGGAGGCGTACCAGATCGGCGTGTTTCCATGGCCTCAGCAGGACTCACCAATGCTGTGGTTTTCACCGCAAGAACGCGGAATACTCGAGTTCAACGATCTGCACTTATCGCAAAGCTTCCGGAAGTTCCTGAAGAAGACCACTCTCAAACTCAAAATCAACACAGCGTTCAAAGATGTGATCATCGCTTGCGCGAAACAGCCACGCCCCGGCCAGGACGGAACGTGGATAACAAAAGAGATGATCCGCGCATACCGGGAATTCCATGAGCAGGGCTTTGTCCACAGCATCGAAGCCTGGCAGGACGAAACACTGGTGGGCGGACTCTACGGCGTATATGTAAACTCAATGTTCTGCGGGGAAAGCATGTTCCACACCCGGGCGGGAGCTTCAAAGTTCTGCCTCTATCACGTCACCCGGCTACTCAGTGCCGCCGGACATACCTGGATGGATATCCAGATGGTCACGCCACTGCTCGAGTCATGGGGCGGCAAACTGATCACGCGCGACGAATACCTCGAACGCCTGGTCAAGGCATCCTCAGCGTCAGTGACAAATCCTTTTGAGGCCAATAGTCTATGAATTGCATTCTCCTGCTTATCTGCCTGATCTGTATCTTCTGCTCCTCTGTCATTGCAGCGGAGAACAAAGACGCTCTGCCAAAGCCGGAGAAACGGACAGAACGTACAATTGAGGGCTGGTTGGTAAAGATTGACGACCGGTTGCTGCAGGCTGATTCCAAAGTCGGTGCAAGAGCCCTGCAGTTAATCGAGGCCCAACTCGCAAATATCAGGTCACTGGTCGCGACCGGGCGTCTCGAGAAGCTGCAGAAGGTTACGATCGTCCTGGACCTCGACCACGGCAGGTTGAGGTCTGCTCAGTATCACCCTTCAGCAGGCTGGCTCGATAGTCACGGCTATTCGCGTGATCTGGAGAAATGTGTCCATATTCCCATGGCATCAGATTTCGCCAACGCGCGGCACAACAGTGAGCAGCCATGGTGTGTGATGCACGAACTGGCTCACGCCTATAATGACCTCGTGCTGGGCTTCGAGAATGACGATATCAAGAAGGCGTTCGAGCTGTATAAGGCGAGCGGGCATGGCGAGTCAGTCCTTTTTGTCACCGGTGGCAGGAGAAAGCACTACGCATTGACCAATCAGAAGGAATTCTTTGCAGAGATGACCGAGGCCTATTTCGGGATCAATGACTTTTTCCCCTTCAACCGCGGGGAGCTGAAGACGGAGGAACCGGCTATATACCTGCTCCTCCAGAACATCTGGGGCACGCCGACGCCGTAGAGCGGCTTTGATTGTCCGCAGGTGATCCGGCATGCCCGTAATGCTTCGTAAACGCATTAGAGATTGTGGGTGGCTGACTCAAGTAGGCACGCAAGGTGGCGTCCGTCCGTCGGCTGACGGACTGCCGGACGCTTCTTTGCTGCGCCAGCGACGCAGCCACCAGGCTTGCCCGCCCTCCCGATGGTCGGGAGCGGGCAGCGACGGCGGCTGCCACCTTCGGAGAAACTGATCCATTAGCGCTACACTTGAGTCAATCAGCCACTCACGTTAAAACTAGAGTGCTGTCGATCGATGCCATGCAAAATCTAGTCTTCCACTTCCAGATCCTGATTATCAGGACCGAAGTGCTTCAGCATGACGATCGGGTCGCTCGGTGACGGGTTCGTGATCTTCACTCCCGCTCTGGCAGTCTGCTCACTGACAAAGAATTCGTCATGGGTCAGCTGTCCATACCGGATGAGTGCTGGAGTCTCTATGTCCCATACACCCATCTTGCCATGTCCCTGCATCATGATCATGCCGTATGCGGCTGAATCCCTGATCGTAACAGTGGCACCGGGCAACACAGTCAGTTCCTTGGCGCTGTAAGCCCTGGACCTGTAACATATCCACATGTCCACATATCCGTCAGCCTTCATTTCCTTCAATGCCCTGACCGGTTTGGGCCGCATGAAGTGATGCGCCTTGAAGTGCGGATCCACATTAAGATCCCAGTCGATCACATCCATCAGATGGTCGACATCCCCCTTGCGATCCGGCGGCGTATCCTTCCAGAGCAACGGCCCGGGCACGAGCGCTGTGCCAACCAATGATTGATACATGGCAAAAACATCGGACGCCCGTTGCGGTTCGTAGGTGCAGAGACTGCCAGGGCCATGGAGAATTCCGGGCGGAACATCCCACCCCGTACCGGGCTCCAACCGGTAGGCCTGTGAAATATTGGTAAGCTTATTGTCACCTTTGCTGAAGTTCAGAAGGCACTCCCGCACCTGCTCGCGGGTGGTATCTGGCGACAAGCCGAAGAACGTGAACGGAAAATCACCGCCATGATTGTTCACCTGAGGCGGATAGTAATGGGCCTCCGGCTTCCCTTTCTGACCGGTCAGCCTGGCATGCTGATCACGATGATGTATATGATGCGGCAGCGCGCCCTGGTTGTCGAAGAACTTGCAGAACATCGGCCAGGCCCTGTAGTCTTTCCAAAGGTTGTCACCAATAAGGGCGCCTTTCAGTTCCTGAACCGCATCCCTCAGCAGCACCGTACGTTCCACTGGCCCGTCCTTGAAGACAACTCCGCTCAACCCCTCGTTCTTTCCGGTCAGCGGCCCGTTCTCGGCCGGCGTCGTCGAAGCAAACCAGCGTTCATCAATGCCACCACGGTCCCCGCCCAGCACGTAATAGTCGTCCGGGTGCAGTTTGATTCTCCGGCCCGGCACACAGAATGAGCGCGGCACCCACGCTGGCGTAAGACGCAGGATCCCACGGCCCTGCTCCAGTGCATTGTGAATAATCGTTTTGGAACTCTTCCGAGACTTTATCTTCTTGTTCATCATAGTGTCCCCGTATCTGCACCAATACTGATATTCCGCTTCACGGTATCATCAATCACGCCACTACTCTTGCGATACAATGCAGCCGCCAGAGACGGCGGCTGCCACCTGCATCGAGCCAGAAATATCTACTCTGGTTGTTCGCTCCCGCAGCCCTACCGCCGCACCTTTTCCCATCGCCCGGTCTTAGCGGATTTCAGTACTGCGTCCGTAACGTAATCCGTAGCCAGCCCGTCACGGAACGTCGGGGCAACGCTCTTACCAGATTGCAACCCCTGAATGAAATCGGCCGCCTGATGAACGAAACTGTGCTCGTAGCCAATTTGCAGGCCGGGCACCCACCACTTGTCCATGTAAGGATGATCGCCGTCGGAGACGTGTATGGAACGCCAGCCCCGCAGACGCCCTTCATCGCGATGATCAAAGTATTGCAACCTGTGCAGGTCGTGCAAGTCCCAGAAGATCGACGCATGTTCGCCGTTAATCTCAAAAGTATAAAGCGCCTTGTGGCCGCGGGCATATCGCGTGGCCTCAAAGGTAGCGAGCGAACCGTTGGCAAACCTGGCCAGGAAGAGGCTGGCATCATCAATACCGACCTTTTCAACCTTGCCGGTGAGATTATGTTTGCGCTCCTTAATAAAGGTTTCCGTAGTCGCAGTGACTTTATCAACAGGACCGTTCAGCCACAGCGCCGTATCGATACAATGCGCTAGCAGGTCTCCTGTCACTCCGCTACCCGCGACCTTGGAGTCCAGTCGCCACAACGCTGCCCCACCCTGCGGCAGATCCTTTGAAATGGTCCAGTCCTGCAGGAACTTCGCGCGGTAGTGGAAGATCTTACCGAGCTTGCCCTCGTCAATGAGCTGCTTGGCCATTGTGACTGCGGGAACGCGCCGGTAGTTGTACCAGACCATGTTGGGCACCTTCGCCTTCTCCACGGCCTCAACCATCTTCTTCGCCTGTGCGACATTCATCCCGAGCGGCTTCTCACACAGTATCATCTTCCCTGCCCTGGCGGCAGCGATGGCAATAGGAGCATGCACATCATTCGGCGCAGCGATATCAATTACATCAATATCATTCCTTTGGATGAGCTTGCGCCAATCCGTCTCAATGGATTCATACCCCCACTTTGCGGCAAATGCCCTGGCTTTATAAGCCTGGCGGCCACAGACCGCCTTGAGCACAGGCTGATAGTCGAGGTCAAAGAAATTGCCGACCCTGCGGTACGCATTTGAGTGAGCACGGCCCATGAAGCCGCAACCGACCAGACCTATATTCAGCTTCTTCATGCTATTCCTTCCACCCGTGATTCTCGCGAACCTGGATCATGGCTGAGAGAATGTTGTTCCATGTATCCTGCTTCATCATCACATCGTTGGAGAACATGCAGCCGTCCCAGCAGATATGCCTGATCTTCTTAGTCACCTTGCCGGCATCATCCCGCAACCAGTAGCCGGCATCACGGGCGATGTTGAGTTTGCCATTCGGGTCATTGGCCAGACAATGACGCCCGGTCTTATCATGGCTGCCGCTGCCCTTGACAGTGGCGTCGTTCTGGGCGACGTGGAAATCAATCGTCCATGGACGCAGCGCTTTCGTCAGCTTCTTCATGGCGGCGTGGAACTTGTCCGGTTCCCAGCTGAACTTTTCAGGTACAAGCCGGTGTTCCGGAGCGTTTACGCCGAGTGCAAAAAGCAGTGTATGTGCCATATCAGCCTGTATGCCTACCACCCGCGGGCAATCTACTTCCTCAAGAAGTTGGACTAGATACTTCCAGCTGTGCATGCCGCCCCAGCAGATCTCGCCCTCCACAGCAAGCCGCTCCCCGTAACCCTTTGCAATCTTCGCAGCTTCCCTGAACGTTGCAGCAATT
>JBAXMA010000049.1:0-13373 GCA_037134535.1 bacterium | reverse complement strand
TCGCCCTACCAATCGAAGAAATGCCAACAACAGGTGGGGCGAGGCGTCCCGCCGATCCGCGGAATGAGCTTGATTGCCTTTCTTGACGCAGCCCTGCATAACTTTCGAATTATGCAGCTCATATTACTACATCCGGGATTCATCCTAATCCAGGTCTTGCATTGACAGTCATAGCACCCCTACACTACCCGGACATTATTCAAGCCACGAAACAGCTAAGGAACCGTGGCCCTGAGAAAGAGATCATCGATATGCTGAATGGCAAGGCTAAGCCGGGGATCTGCTGAAATGCATGAACTTTCCATTGTTCAGGCGCTGGTGGAAGAGGTCGAAAAGATCAGAGTCAGAGAAAACGCCGCCGGGGTGGTGTCGGTCACGGTTCAAATTGGTGCGCTCTCCGGCGTAGAACTGGAATCTCTTAACTTCTCTTTCCCGATGGCGATTGAGGGAACTGGCATGGCCAATGCTGCTTTGGTAATTACAAAGACGCCGGCAGAAGTGACATGCGATGAATGCGGAGAGAAATCCGAACCTTACTTGGAACATATGAGGTGCGGTGCGTGCGGGTCTGAGCAAGTACGGCTATCGGGTGGGCGGGAAGTAATGATAAAATCTGTAGAACTGCGGATCTAAAAGCGCCGTAGAAGGAGTGAGAACACATGTGCAAGGAATGCGGATGTGATGGTTTTGAGACAGTGGAAAGTAGTGCCGGAAATAGCGCTCAGGAGAACGAACACCCGCACACTCATAAACACGCGGATGGAACGGAATTCGTCCACGTTCACGACCATGACCACGTCAATGTCCGTGGACACGCGCATGATGACACTCACTCACCGGTCACTCGTACCGTGCAGATCGAAACACGGGTGCTGGCCCATAACGACCGGATAGCCGCCGATAACCGCGCCTGGCTGGCGAGGCGCGGCACTATAGCATTGAACCTGATTTCGTCACCCGGCACAGGAAAGACCCTGCTTCTTGAGAAGACAATTATGCGACTTCGTGACCGTATACCTATAGCAGTGATCGCGGCCGACCAGTACACAGACAATGACAAGCGCCGCCTGGCAGCAACTGGTGTACCGGTCGAACAGATCGAAACAAACAGCGCCTGTCACCTGGACGCCGAGCGTGTAGCCGGAGTACTTCCAGGACTCGTGCGGCCTGGTATACGCCTGCTCTTTATCGAAAATGTCGGCAATCTGGTGTGTCCAGCGGCGTTCGATCTGGGTGAGACTTTTAAGGTGGCACTACTCTCAACCACTGAAGGTGAAGACAAGCCCGTCAAGTACCCTACCCTGTTCACAGCCGCACAAGTTGTGGTTCTCACCAAGACTGATCTCATACCACATCTTGACTGGGATCTGGCCAAGTGCCGTGGCTACATCCAGAGCGTTCATCCAGGCGTTTTCGTATTCGAGGTCAGTGCAAAGACAGGAGACGGAATGGATCTGTGGTGCAACTATCTGGAACGGCTGTTGATCTAGCGGAACTCACAATCTTGACCCGTAAGATTAACGGATTCACTCGCCATACGCTGACTACTACTGCGACTACGGGTTGACTTCTCGTGATGTACCAGTACTATCCTTCAGGCATCGATGATGCCTTGGAGGGTTCCACTGAAAGGAAACGCATGCGATCACCTGTCAATCTAGCTATGTTCTCTGTGGCAGTTCTGCTCACTTTTTCTACTACCGGATACGGCGCGGACACTCCGCCAGCGATCTTCATTAAGGGCGCGAGAAGTCTATTCCAGGGCGACTCAATCACCGATGGCGGTCGCGATCGCAGCGGCAGATATCTGGATCACAGTCTCGGTCACGGCTATCCCTACATTATTGCCGGCAACTATGGTGGCCATTTTCCGGAACTGAACCTTACGTTCATCAACCGCGGGGTTAGCGGCCACAAGGTCAGCGATCTTGCCAATCGCTGGCAGGGTGATACAATCGCTTTGAAGCCTGACATAGTCAGCATTCTAATCGGTGTAAACGACGTCTGGCACAATATCGGCCGGGTGATCAACTTCCCTGACATCGAATCAACTTATGACCGGATAATAACCAACACCATTGCCGCACTTCCTGGAGTGAAGATCGTTCTTTGCGAACCTTTTATCCTACTGGGCTCGGCAAACAAAGATCGCTGGATCGAGTGGGATGCAGCCACAAAGAGGATTCAGCAGATTGTAGGCGCACTCGGTGAGAAGCACAAGCTGCCGGTGGTCCACTTCCAGAGAGTCTTCGATGATGCAGTCAAACTGGCACCCGCAGAGTACTGGCTCTTTGACGGGGTCCACCCATTCTTCGCCGGGCATCAGCTGATGGCGGACGAGTGGATACGAACCGTTAAAAATGCATGGCCGGAGAGCGCCGGCAAGATGTTGTCAAAATGAGAAATATCGGAGAAATATGACGACGAAGAAGGATCCAACGAGACATGGTGTGGACAACACAATGCGAATAGACGTCAGTGAAGGCGGCCCTTATCTCGTTTCAGGAAACGTTCCACTCAAGGTGCAAATCGCCAAGTCTGATGTTAGCGGTAACGCAATAGCGTGGAAAGCCGGCGAAAGAATTGAAACTCCCGATTGCTATGCTCTCTGCCGCTGTGGACAGTCGGATAACAAGCCTTTCTGCGACGGTTCTCACACATCAGTGAAATTCGCCTCAAAGGAAACCGCTGGCGATGAGGAATACCTCGAACATCCCGAAGTGACAGAAGGGCCAACTTTGTCAATGACAGATATCGAGCCACTCTGCTCCGGCTCCAGATTTTGTGACGCCGGCGATGGTACCTGGAGCCTTGTAGAACAGTCTGGAAACACGGAGGCCGCCAGATCAGCAATTGAACAGGCTTGCAACTGCCCTTCCGGAAGATTGACCGTGTCTGACAAGACTGGGAAAGCCATAGAGCCTAAACTCGTAAAAGCAATTGGTGTGGTCGAGGATGAGGGTACAGGAATAAGCGGGCCGCTTTGGGTTCAGGGCGGAATACCTGTCCACTCAGCTGACGGAAAGTCCTACAAGGTCCGCAAACGCGTAACGCTCTGCCGTTGCGGCCGATCCGCCAATAAACCCTTCTGCGATGCACGCCATAACGACGACTAGGTCAGCCCATGAAGAGCAAATTGATTGAGCGTATCTTTCCATTCCTGCGCTGGCTCCCGGTAAGCAGAAAGACACTGAAGGCGGACATTATCGCTGGTGTCACCGTAGCAATGCTACTCATCCCGCAGGCCATGGCATATGCCCAACTAGCAGGCTTACCGCCTCATTATGGTCTGTACGCAGCATTCCTGCCGGTACTGGCTGGCGCTTTGTTCGGGTGGTGTCATCAGCTTCAAACCGGCCCTGTAGCCATGACGTCACTTCTAACGGCGGCGGTACTCGCGCCCTTTGCCGTGGCACGATCTGATCACTTCATCGAACTCGCAGTCATTCTCTGCCTCATGACTGGCGTCATCAGGCTCATGCTTGGGGTCTGCCGGATGTCCTTCATTGTCGACTTTCTCTCTCACTCGGTAATCGTAGGTTTCACCAACGCGGCTGCGATCATTATCGCCCTCTCGCAACTGGGCCAGTTCATGGGTGTTCACAGTGATCACTCGGGATCTTTCCTTTACGATGTGTGGAATGTCATCTCAAACTCAGATTCTGCCAACACCGCAACGCTCCTCTTCGGCGTCTCGGCGCTGGCTGTAATGCTGTGCCTGACAAAATGGTTGCCCAGGCTTCCCGGCATAATGATCGCGGTCGTCATCACCACCGCAGCGAGTTGGGCGTGGACAATGTTTTTTCCGGGCGGTCATGAGTACCAGATCGTGGGTGTCATCCCGGCTGGATTACCGCATCTAATACTGCCTTCGCTCAATCTGCAGACTATTCTGGAACTCCTCCCCGCAGCATTTCTAATAGTACTCATCGGTTTTGCTGAAGTGGCCGCCATAACCAGATCCCTCGCTCTCAGAACGGGTCAACGGCTCGACTTCAACCAGGAACTCATCGGCCAGGGAATGGCTGGCATCGTTGGCGGTTTAACCCAGTCGTACCCCGTCAGCGGGTCGTTTTCAAGGTCAGCACTCAACTATTCCGCTGGCGGCATAACCGGGTTCTCATCCGTAGTGACTGCCGTGGCAGTCCTGCTTCTTCTTCTCGTCTTCTCACCCCTACTCTACCACCTGCCGCACTCCGTGCTTGCAGCGGCCATTATTGCCTCCGTAACCGGATTGATCGATTTCGGCGCAATGCGAAGAGCCTGGCTCGCAGGTCGGGACGACGGCATCATCGCGCTCACCACCTTTGCCGCATGCATACTCTTTGCGCCGGACCTGATACGCGGCCTGTTTTTCGGTGCGGTTCTGGCCATTGTCCTCCATATCTATCGCGACATGAAACCACGCGTTGCAATTCTGGCACGTCATGAAGACGGGACGCTCCGAGATGCTGAACGCCACAGCCTTACTCCCGACTCGAACGTCCTTTCAATTCGGTTTGAGCGATCGCTTACGTTCATCAATGCATCACACTTCAGCGAGATGATCGTGGCCGCTGTCAGGGAATATCCGGAGGCAAGGCACCTTCTCATTGTCGGCGACAGCATTAACGAGCTGGACGCATCCGGGGCTGAGGCCGTTCGCAGCATACATGACTTACTCCGTGAACAGGGCGTTTCAATGGACTTTTCAGGGCTCAAATGGCCAGTAATGGAGGTTCTGACACGGACCGGGATAGTTGCAAGAATAGGCTCCAATCATTTCTTCCGGACCGCCGATGCAGCACTCAAAGCGATCCCGACAATGGCCGGTAACACCAGGACATGACATGCACTTCTGCCGTACACTAATTGCCGGAATATGTATTGCATGGATGATCGCCGGATGCGGCGGGGGTGATGATGCTCAACCTGTTAATTCGACACCCGGCACACTTGTATCCGCTGAATCAATGGGTACATATCAGAGCTTCATTCTCCGGCAACTCCTGGCTCTTTACGACGCCCCTGTGGCGCTCGAGCCGAGGTATAATGTCCAGGCTTATCGTGTTGTCTACATCACCAGGAACGCCCAGGGACTTCCAGTGAAGGCGTCCGGCGCCATATTTCTCCCGACTGGCGCAAACAATCTCCCGCTGATCAGTCTCCAGCACTTCACTCAGACCGACTGCTCAGCCGTAGCCTCCGTGGTCCCTCTCACCTCGAGCCCGGATGCGATCCTCACAGCGTCTGTCGGCTATGCATCCTGCGCCCCTGACTATATCGGGCTCGGATCATCAGAGGGCGTGCATCCCTATCTCCACGCGAAGGCCTCAGCCAATGCGGTCATGGATATGATTCGCGCATGTCGCAGCTTCTGTGCGAGCGAGGGAATCAAGCTCAATGGCCAGCTCTTTCTTGCCGGCTACTCAGAGGGCGCATACGCGACGATGGCGGCACAAAGAGCCATGGAGGCTGATTCGCCAGCTGAGTTCACAATCACAGCCGCTGCCTGCCTGTCCGGTCCTTACGATCTGGAAACGACGGCAGCTGCGATCTTTGCAGATCCCTATCACAAGAATATGGCATTCACCACATACATGCTCGTTGCATATGACGACATCTATGGATGGAATCAACTTGATGAAATGTTTCTTGATCCATATTCAGGACGGGTTGGAGCGTTATTCGACGGCTCGCATTCTCTTGAAGAAGTACAGACAGCACTTAGCGGAACCGTTGCGGACCTGCTGTCCCCGGAATTTCGCACCAGTTACATCAACGGCACGGCGACAAACGTCCTGGCTGCTGTCCGCGAGAACACGCTGCTCGGATGGCGACCGATCGCGCCAATCCATATATACCACGGTACAGCGGATAATCTCGCACCATTTGAGAATGCCACGGCCGCAGCGAGCTCCCTTGGTTCGCAACCGGGAACAAGCGTCACGCTGTACCCGGTGCAGGGTGCCGGGCACGAGGACGCCATAATCAGTTCTCTGAATGCCACGTTCCAATGGTTTGAGAGTATGCGCAGGTGAGCTACTTCACTTTCCGCTTACGTATGGCCTGCCTGTCGTCCTTGTAACCGCCGGCGAAATCGATCACACACATATTGCTGAACGTCCTATGCTGACCGCAGGCAATACCGGCTACATGAAAGTCCTTGTTAAAGATGTTGGTTCTATGACCACGGCCCGGAACGCCGTCATCAATAATCAACTGCAGGACAATCAACCTTGCATCACTGAACCCGTACGAAATGTTCTCACCGGAAGTCTTCTCCCATTCACCATAGCGTTTCACCCTTTTATCAGCGTCGCTGCCGTCGGAACCATCATGTCCGGTGAGTCCTTTAGTACCAGTATCTTCTGCATGATCACGAGCAGCAAGCGACAGTCCTTCGACATATTTCAATGCAGTCAGGGGCTTCTGCTTCAACAGAACACCAATTGCTTCATCAACCGCGCCGATGCCTTCCTTCGTCGCTATTCTGACTCCACTTGGCCCGACAAACACTTTCCCGTCAAACTTCCGTTTGTGCTCCTTGAGATACTCAACGTACTTGAGCGGCTTGGTGCGTGCAACGTTGAGCTCATCCAGCACTGCCTTTTCAAGCCCATCCATGGATGCCTGCTCAATCACATTTGTCTTTGCATCAGCCGATGTGGTTGTCAGCACGGAAAGTACAACCATCAAAAGCTTCTGTATGTTCATTGCATCCCTTTCTAGTCGTAAGCAAACTACAATTCGCCACTAACAATCATCACCAGTTCAATATGCCAAACTTTGAATCAATAAGCAATCGGCGGCGAAGACACGGGCGCATCTGCGATTCGGATCGCACTCGCCAAACACACTTCGTTAACCGGGGTTGATTTCGAAGGCGCCATAATGTAGGTTCCTCCCCATGAACGTAGGAATACTTGGGCTCGCACATGGTCACACGCAGATGTACTGCACGCAGTGGCGTGAGCATCCGGAATGGGGCGTATGCGTCACGGCTGTCTGGGATCATGATGTAGAGAGAGCATCCAAGGGCGGAGCAGAAGGCGTGAAGGTCTGCACTTCTCCAGCTGAGCTTCTCGCAATGGTTGATGCCGTAGTCATTACGGCAGAAACATCCATGCATGATGAACTGGTCCAGCTGGCTGCAGCGGCAGGTAAGCCCGTTGTCCTCCAGAAACCTCTGTCACTCACCATTGAACAGGCCGATCGCATGGTTTCTACTATCGAACGAAGCGGCATCCCGTTCACGCTGGCATGGCAGATGAGAACAGATCCGGAAAACATAATGATCAAGGACATGTTCGCAGGCGGTACTCTCGGAAAGATCTTTATGGTGCGCAGGCGGCACGGTCTTTCTACTCATCTGTGGGCAGGATTCGATAACTCATGGCACGTCAAACCGCAGTATAATCTTGATATCTGGGCTGACGATGCTGCTCATCCGGCAGACTTTATCTACTGGCTCCTTGGCATGCCCGAGAGTGTGACCGCTGAAATAGGGTCATTTCTGAACCCGAAAATACCGAGCGACAACGGCGTGGCGATCTTTCGTTATCCCGGCGGCCCTATAGCTGAGATTAACTGCTCTTTCACATGCATTGCTGGAGATAACACTACAGAGATTACCGGCGAAAAAGGGTCGCTTATCCAGAACCATGGAGACGGCCCCGGAACCAGCGTTCCGCGTCTGCCAGGCAGCACAAGCTTGAAATGGTTCATCCAGGGCAGCGCCGGTTGGACAGTCTACGATGGTCGCACACTCGCCAACCAGGGCGAGCGAATCTCTGGCCTGGCGAAACCACTGGCCGATTTCCTGAATGGACGCCGACCGCCTATCGGCACCGTACGTGAAGGAAGAGATGTACTCCGGATGATCCTTGCAAGCCGTGAATCCAGCCGACTGGGTGTGAGAATACGGCTTTGACGGATGCGGCTGACTTTGAAAACTACAACAAGAGAAAGGTTCAGACCATGACATCTACGATCAGGTTAGTGCTGCTGGTTAGCGGTTTGGCGTCTTCTATGATTTCGCAAGCCGGCGAAGTGTTACCTCTCAAGGATCATCCGGCCTCTGCCGGCTGGCAGGACCTCTTTACGACTAATCTCTCCAATGCCGCGGCACAGCAGGGTATCTGGACGGTTGACAACGGCGAACTGACTGCGTCCAAGGACGTATGCATATTCACTACCAACCAATATGAGAACTTCATCCTCGATCTTGAATTCAAGATGGGTGGTGCTGCAAATAGCGGCGTAATCATCTACTGCAGTGACATCGGCAACTGGATACCTAACTCTGTTGAAGTTCAAATTCTTGATGACTTCGCACCTAAATGGGCAGGCGCTGCACCGAACTGGAAATGCGGAGGGCTATTCGGTCACAGCGTGCCTAAAAAGCAGGCTGGCAGGAAAGCAGGTGAATGGAACCGGATGACAATAACTTGTAAAGGGCAGACAATCTACGTGCTACTGAACGGGGAACAGGTAACTGAAGCCAATATGAAGGGCTGGACATCGGCCAAAAAGAACCCTGACGGCAGCAATATTCCGCCGTGGCTGAGCCGGCCGCTCGCCGAACTGGCAACCAGGGGGCATATCGGCCTGCAAGGCAAACACGGGGGGGCGCCTATCTACTTCCGCAATGTTAAGATTAAACAGATCGACTGACCCCCGGGTCAGCCGCCAAAGACACTGAACAGCTTTGAAATACCCGACTTCTCCAGCTTGAGGATCTGCTCGAGCTCTTTATTGTCCAGCCAGATGCCCTTGCAGTGAGAACACTCGTCGATCTTGATGCCCTTGAAGTCAACCTCGATCAGCGGCATGCCGTCCTTCGGGCAGCGCATATGATGCAGTTCCTTGAGACGCGTCTTCTCTTCAGCCTGCATCTTCATTCGGTTATCTTCTTCGATCTTTGCCTTGCGCTCGAATTCTTTCCGCGCAAAATACTCTTCTTCCCTGTCGCTAGGAACCACGGCCATAATATCTCCTTTGTACTAAGTCTGACATCACCGCCTGTGAGCCAGAAGCTACGTATATGAGCCTGAAAGCTACCTCATTGCGCAACGGTCGGCAAGACCGAAGCGACATAGTTACGTTCACCAGGCTCATCTGCGATTACGTGCTGCTCAGCCCGAGGCTTTCCTCCAGAGGCGTACAGGCTACCCCATAGCTATCAAGCTAAGGTATTTCCATGATCGTACTCGTCGTCGTCCCTCGTCCTCGAAATAGGCACCAATTCGAGGACGAGGACGAGGACGATGGATAAGTTAGGGAATTTTTGCCGTGGGATCCCTAGCTTGATAGCTATGCAGGCTACCCTGCCGGGCGTAAAACACTCTTCGTTTGGTGGGGCGAACCATCCCGGTGAGCCGCGGCTACGGTGGCTGCACCTAATCGCAGAAGCGCCCACGTTCACCATTGACACGGCGGCTCAATTCCTGTGTCATCTTCCCCACATATGGCACAGACACAATCCACTCCTGCGAAGCCCAGGCCCGCGACGGAGCTTCTGGCTCCTGCTGGCGATATCGAGTCAGCATACGCTGCATTCAAGTACGGCGCTGATGCAGTCTATCTGGGACTACGCCGGTTCTCGGCACGGGCCGAAGCCACCAATTTCAGCAGTGATGAACTTGGCGAAATAGTCGCATTTGCCCATGCTGCGAAACCACGACGACGCGTCTTCGCAGCCGTCAATACCGTGGTCCAGAACCGGCAGCTTAGTGAATTGATCGACACCCTGGCAGATGCCGCTGAAAGCGGTGTGGATGCGCTGATCGTCCAGGACCTGGGCGTTGCCTATATCGCCAGAAAGCACTTCCCTGCCCTCGCCCTGCATGCGAGTACTCAACTTGCCATTCACAACCTTGCCGGCGCAAAGGCTCTTCGCTCGCTTGGATTCCGACGCGTGACCCTTGCGCGCGAGCTGACTCTCGATGAGGTACGTGATATCGCTCGCAACTCGGGTATCGAGGTGGAAGTGTTCATTCATGGTGCTCTCTGCTACTCGTACAGCGGGCTCTGTCTCTATTCGTCACTCCTGCGAACAGGCAGCGGCAATCGCGGCCGATGTGCCTATCCGTGCAGGGACCTCTTCGAGCCCGCAACGCCGGGCGGTCAGGCACGCTTCCCGTTTTCCATGAAGGATCTCGCCCTGGTCGATAATGTCGAGGATCTGCGAGCCGCAGGCGTACTCTCGTTTAAGATTGAAGGTCGCAAGAAAAGCCCGCTCTACGTAGCGTCTACAACAGCCTACTACAGGGCATTGCTTGACGGCAGGTCAACCGAAGATAGCCGTCGTAAGGCTGAGGCCGACATGAAGACGATCTTCAGCCGACCATGGACCAGGCTGTACCTTGATTCCAGGCGGAACCCGCAGGTAGTAGATACCGAAGTCGTCGGCCATCGAGGCGTACCAATAGGTAAGATTGCCGAAGTCATGCAGCCTAACACAAGGTCGGCACTGCTTCGTTTTACTACTCAGCGCAGGATCGAACGATATGATGGTCTTCAGCTCGATATCTCCGGCGGGCGGCCATACGGTTTCTCTGTCGAAGCAATCGGTCTCGAGGACGCCAGAACCGTCAGATTCACCAATGTCTTCGAGGCACCTGCCGGATCGCGTATAGGCGTGCCACTGCCATCGGATCACCCGCCGCTTAAAGCCGGCATGACTGTTTATTGCTCATCTTCCCAGTCTGTAAAGCAAAGCTATCCTTATGAACGGGCTAGACCGGGTCAGTTCCGCTTCAGGAGGCCGCTTAACGTGGCTATTGTAGTCAAGGCATCAGGTATCCAGGCTACAGGAACCCTTGATCCCGACAGTGTGCTCAGCAATACGGTTAGCGCCCAGGCAGAGGCCTCCGGCACATTCGATATCGCCAGAAAGACGACTGGATTGGACGATGCATTCCGCAATGCATTTTCGAAACTCGGCGACACCGGGTTTCTGCCCGGAAGTCTGACAGTTTACAACGATCAGTCACGTTTCGTCCCAGTCTCCATCTTGAACCAGCTTCGCCGCGACCTCGTTGCCACGCTTGAGGCGGCATGCGCAAAGGAACGGGCCAGAACACTCACTGCCATTAAGAGCAACTCTACAGGCAACGGGAACACTACTAAAGAACCGGTGCGCAGTGACGCGATCGACTGGTCGATCAAGGTTGCGCGTGCCCATGTTCTAAGCGGGCTTCAGGCAGATGACTGGACAGGAATCTCGGAGGCCGTCGTAGACATAACCCGCGATCCGCTGCCCGCTCTGACTACAGCGTTGCAGAAGCTTGAGACTGTGATCGGCCGAGAGCGCATCCGGCTTTCCCTACCTGTGATAACGCGCGAGTGGGAGAAGGCGCTTCTGGAGGAAAAGATTACCTCGCTAACCAATGCGGGCTGGAATCGCTGGGAATTTGCCAACATCTCAGGCCTGACTTATCTCGCCAGCGCAAACGGGGTACTCCGTAATCTTGCCACTGACTGGTCCGTCTATGTTCTCAACAGGGCAGCAGCACTGCAGGTGTTGGAACTTGGTGCCAGCCGCTTCATTCTGTCACCTGAGGATGATTTTGAGAATATCAGAGAATTACTATCAGAGTTTCCCGAACAGGCGACTCTACTCATGTACCAGGACACACCGCTCTTCATCTCTGAAAACTGCCCAAAAGCCAATGCAGGCGGTTGCACGGGCGGGCGGCGCACCTGCCCCGACGCTTCATCTGATCTTCTTTCATCAGCACGTGAAGAAGTATCGGTTCTCAATCACGAGTGCCGGACAGTGGTGATCAGCGATCGGCCTTTCAATCTAGTTTCACTACTTGGCGAGATCAAGAATTCGGGAGCCAGGCACCTTTGTGCCGACTTCTCCTGGAAACCATATGGACCCGCGCAAGTTGCTGATATTCTTAAAACTCTGCGTTCCGGCGTAAGCAACATGCCTGGCCATACAGGCAACATGGAACGTAAGCTGAAATAGCCGTTGAACATCTGTTATCAAATGTCTAATCATTGAAAATGACTTGAAACCGTCGCATTCATCCGTGAAAATGAATCAAATGCGTGCGCGAACAATGGCCGACAAAAAGAACACTTCTAAAAATGAACGAAACTGAATCTGCTGTACAGCAGGACGCAGCTAAAGGCAGACGACGCACGATGGGTGTCGTAGGCCTGGCAGTAATCGGCTCGCGCATTCTTGGCCTCGTCAGGGAATCCGTTATCGCCTCAATGTTCGGTGCCGGCAAGCACCTGGACGCATTTCTAGCCGCGTTTCAGATACCTAATCTTCTTCGCGACATGTTCGCGGAGGGCGCTCTATCCACATCCTTTACAACAGTATTTACAAAAACACACGAGAAGGAGGGCGATGAAGCATCCTGGCGGCTGACCAGCCTGCTTTTATCTACGATTATACTCCTTCTTGGCGGGATTAGTATTTTGGGAGTTATCGCTGCACCGCTAATAATTGAACTCACCAACCATGGATTCCATGATGTAGCAGGCAAGTTTCAGCTCACCGTTGATTTGACCCGAGTGATGTTCCCCTTCATTATCTTCGTTTCTATCGCTGCCGTTGTGATGGGAATACTCAATGCACGACATGTCTTCGGGCTGCCGGCCTCCGCATCAACTGTATTCAATCTCGTCTCAATAGTCGCCGGGGTAGGCTTTGCATTGCTGTTCAATCCGCAAGCGGACTTGCGTCACCCGCATTGCAACGAAAAGGCCCTTTATGGGCTGAGCCTTGGCGTTCTTCTTGGAGGCATTGCCCAGGCAGGAATGCAATTGCCAACACTTGTGAAGCTCGGATTACGCTTCCGCTGGAATATCGACTTCTCCGATCCCAAACTTCGCGAGGTATGGTCGCTCATGTGGCCAGGGGTAATTGCAGCCAGCACTATTCAGGTTAATGTTTTGATCAACGGCATGTTCGCATCACATATTGACGGGGCCAGGTCCTGGCTCAGTTGTGCATTTAGAATTGTGCATTTCCCAATCGGCGTCTGCGGTGTAGCCATAGCTACTGCAATTCTGCCAACTATGGCACGTTGCCACGCCAGACGCGATTTCAACGCCTTTGGCAAGACAGTCGAGGAAGGTCTCCGGCTTACAGCATTCCTGACCGTGCCAGCATCCGTTGGTTTATTCGTACTGGGCCCTGACATCATACGACTGGTATATCAGCACGGATCTTTTTCGCCCGAAGACACAGTGCAAACTGCCCTGACGTTGCAGGCGTTTGCAATAGGGCTGGCCGCTTACTCGGCCATTCGTGTCCTGACCCCATGTTTCACTGCGCTCGGTAAACCGCGGATTCCGCTAAAAGTAAGCCTTGTCGCAATATTCCTCAACATTGCCCTCAACTTTACAACGGTTAAGTACCTCAACAT
>JBAXMA010000048.1:0-13411 GCA_037134535.1 bacterium | reverse complement strand
GTGTATACATACCCTACGAGCGCGATAGCGATCGCGCCCACAATCGAAGCAATAAAGTACGTCTTAAGCCCTGAACTGATCATTTATCCCCCCGCCTTTCCTGTTTTGAGTTCTCAACCGCCCCGTCATCGTCACCCGCCGGCAACATCAATTCACCTTTCCCGATCAGCAATGTTTTGAACGATACCTTTTTGGTATCATTCTGTCAACAGGGAAAACGAATAAATAAATCATGGGTATTTTATGCGTCGCAAAACGCTTTCTACGCGCGGCGTTTTGATCGCGCCGGCACCCGTAGCTCACCCCTCCAGCAAAGACACTGATTTGCCGGTAGAACTGGAGGGCGGAGTTACACGACGCCGTTACTATACCGTACATGACGAAGCCGTGGCGCGGCGTTTTGATCTCACCGGCAAGTGTTCCGCCGCCAGCGATGCGATAGTTGTGGCACGCAACTCGGCAACGGCTTGCTTCTCAATTTCTTTTACATTCCGCCTCAGAGAGCACCCGCCCTGCCGGGGACAGACCGACGACCGGAAGACGCAGCGGGTGAACTCCGTCCCGCCCTGAAACACTTCGATAAGATCAGAGAGGAGTATTTGCGCAGGATCCTTCCTCAGCTTGAACCCGCCGCCCTTCCCCCTGAATGATTCAAGTATCTGGTGGGCCTTGCTTCGCGCCAGTGTCTGGAGCACGCGCCGCAGATATGCCCGTGGCAGCGCAAGCTCGGAACACAGCTCCGTAACCGACATCATCTGCTCCGGCCTCTGTGCCATATAGCACAGGGCCCTTACTGCATAATCCGTGTCACGTGTAATCAGGTTCATGGGCTGGGAAAGGTACCATTTCGGTGCAATTGCGCAACTAATAATCAGATTCCGTCGAAAAACCCCCTGTTTTGGAGAAGGCCGCAAGTCACCAACTCGCAAGGATCGCCAGCCTGGAGTTTGCATCCTCCGACATCCGCGTCAACATGGTTGCACCCGACGCAGTATTTTCCGAGGGGACGCGAAAATCGGGGCTCTGGGCCGAGATAGGTCCGTCGCGGATGAAAGCGCGCGGACTCGACGAGAAGGGACTGGAAGAATACTACAGGTCACGTAACCTGCTGAAGGCGCGCGTCACCGCAACCCATGTGGCAAATGCAGTCCTCTTCCTGGCGACGAGGCAAACCACCACCACCGGCGCCACCATCCCTGTCGACGGCGGCCTTCCAGATGCCGCACCGAGGTAGGTCACAAATCACAAACTGAGCAGGCTCCGGTGTCCTCAAGGGACAGGCATATTGCCAGCATCACCGGTCATATCTTCTGAATCTGCTCCAGACCAGCCCTTAGAATATAGAGATTAGCGCTTTTGGCAGCAAGTTCCCTGTCGAGATGATCTACTACCTTCTTTAGCTCATCTCCCGCAGCCAGCAATTCCGGTGAGTTTCGTAACTGACAGCTCACGGCCACGCCGCTCTTCAATCCTGGGACCTTCGCTGCTTCTCTCTGCATCATTTCACTGCATCTTCCATCCTTAAGAGCAGGTATCGCGAGCTGCATCATCCACGTACCAGTCATCTCCACTATTGGACTGCACAATCACGTGGTAGATTGCGCCTGAGTATTCAACTCTGAGTTGTCGAGCCATGCACAGAGACTGCAAGCGCCATTTAGCTTATGAAACCTTATTCTCTATTCTAAGGGCTGACCCTTCGAATTTCAGGAGGGTAGAACAGAACACATATCTGTCCTGTTTTGCTGGTCGGGGTTGCCATCACATTTTGTAATGCTCATCCGTCATATCGAATAGGACTTGCCGAGGTAAATGGAATCGGCGAATCACCTTGTTCTTGAATTTGCTTGATTCTCTTCGGCAGATAGACGACAAACTGCTGCTTGTGGCGGTCCTTGAAACAGACCACGCGACCTCTTGGAATCTCCTCATACTCCTTGTCGCGCCATTGTGGATTGGCAATGACCGCTTTAGACCACAGCTCGTAATGACTGCCCTCGAAAGTCAGGCACTCCGCATAATCCACGGCATCATTCAAAGAGACGCTTGAGGAGAACATTGTTCCATCATCGTCAATCCAGAAAATGCCGACTTGCGGTCTTGTTTGTTTCATAAGGCACTCTTTTAGAAACGGTTCTGGAGCGGGTTTGTGGAGCGGGACGTATGGCTCTCAGGCGGCAAGGGATTTTGAAACACCTGAAAGAGTCCTGTAAACCGTGGCACAACCGACGCCAAGTTCTCTGCCTATCTCGCGCAGGCTCTTCCCGTCCTTCTGCATAGCCACTGCCCTTGCCACATCGAAACCTGCTCTGGGTCGGCCACATTTCACGCCCTGAGCCTTTGCCCGTGCTATGCCAGATTTTACTCGGGACCTTATGAGTGCTACCTCGAATTCACTTACCGCCGAGAGAAAGGTGAAAATCATCTTGCCTGCCGCCGTGCTTGTATCGACGCCTTCGGAATAGCTGATAAAGTCCACGCCGAGGCTCTGGAATTCCTTCAATGCTTCGAGAAGGTGCTGTGTGCTTCTCGCGAACCTGTCGAACCTTGCCACGAGAATGGCCTGACAATTGCCCTTTCTCGCGAAGTCCATAAGTTCATTCAAGGCGGGTCTGTCGTGTTTGGTGCCGCTGATTCCCGTATCCTCGAATATCTTGACCACTTCCCATTTCCTGCTCTCACAATACCGGAGCAAATCCCTTTTCTGGTTTTCTGTCGTCTGGTCTGAAGTGCTCACCCGAAGATAGAGAGCGATTTTCATTTTCCTGTGCCCTTCCTGCGATAAGTGCCCTTGCAAGATTACACATACCATATCGCAACAGGGGCGTGATTCAGGGGTATGTTTATTGCAGTATAATCGCAGGCAAGGTCAGACTTGGCACGGAAACTGAGCAGGGCAAGGGGCGGGACAAGGGCGGAGGGAACACGCTCCAGAATCCCTCTCGAATTACCGCAAATTGCCCTGCCAAAAGTGCTTAGACTATTTCAGGACCGAGGAACATCGCTTCTTCCGACATGTTTCTTATTCCGACGATAAGGAATCCAGTAGCAAAGGAATGTTGCGACATCAAGCACGAGTGCCGATAGAACAACAGTACGTGATTCAACTGAACCCGTTAGTATCCAGTCTTGGCCGTAGTAGACGAGGAATAGACAGTTCAAAACCAAAAGGACTACGAGGCGAATAAGCAACGCCTTCTTCCTCGATGACGAAATTGAGCTACTGTCCATAACAGATACACGAACAGGTGACCGCTTGAATGCCCAGAACTGACCAGCCCCCTATCTTGACAGTTCCTGCAAGCATCTGACCGACTGCTTCTGCTCCTTTGGTTTTCCAAATCTCTTCAACCGTCTTTGCCGTAGCTTCCTTCAGAGCAACTTTTGCAGCCAGCTTGATTGGTATGCCCATGCAGTCTAACCAACAGTCCAATTGGTTACCCCTATGCTCTTTTGAAATCTTCTGCGAGAGACATTCCTGCCATTTCTGTCGTGCGTCGGCAAGCTCGGCAATCAACGCCTCCCTGCGGTAACTTGGATAAGCGGAGACGTCACCTGCGAACATTCGGTAGCTCGTGAGTTCTGCCGCCGTCGCTTGGTGTGAACTCTTCGCCATCTCGGCCTTCGCCTGAAGCGTTGCGTAAACCCCCTTGAACATTTCCTTCTCCTGCAAAGTGGAGGTTGAAGAGGGCGATAGTTTGGCCGTATAATACAGGCCAGCTTTCCCAGCGGCCTGCTGATACTCGTGTCAACCGAATCCCCGCCTGACTATCCGACTCGCGGGATCAGCGCCGTTAAACTCGACCTTGTGATCTCATATCACAAGGGACAACGGCATTTGCCCGTGATCGAATTACGCAAAGCAGCCTGAGCAATCCTGATCCGAGCGATCCGAGCTATTCGGTAACGATAGCCGGAGTGTCTCAACCACTCGACAAAACACGCACTCAGCCGTCCTTCTGAGCCACAACCCACCGCTCTGTCCGGCGATCCGCCTGTCCAGCCACCCATAACTCCCGTCGAAAACCACCGAAACTGCCATTCCGAAAGTACCTGGACCATCACAGGACGGGGCGAACAGAGCTGACGAAACTGCCCCCGAAAACAGACAAAACCGCACTTCCGAAAGTCGATGGACCATTACAATGGCGTCGCTTCTGTCACTGGAACTGTTCTCTTGTTGGGATCAGGCACTTCTCTTCCTCTGGTCCGTGTTGCCTCTGAGTTCGCTTTGCAGCCTTGCCCACGATAGCCTCGAACTCATCAACGGGCGTAATTACAGCATCATCTCCTTCCGGCCACGGAAATACAGAGTCGTCAACACCAATGGCTTGCAGACAATTGTACAGATCTCGCCGTGATAAGAACATCAAGCCATCGTGTTCAGATCGTCCATCCTTCACGAGGTTGTACCACTGCACCAAGTCTGCCGTCACATGTCTTCTCTCCCAGAGAATTCGCAGTGCTTCGGTTCTCCTTATTAGCAACAAATCAGTATTCTTTGCAATCTGCTCCAGGTCAGGATCTATCTGAAGTGGAGTCGTAACAAGCATCCATGAAGCTAAACCTTCCGTGCGTCCCCACCTATGCCCTATGTCGAGAAGAGCCAGTCGTGCTCCGGTGGGACGGTGTCTCAAATGTGCGGCAATACGGCTGGCAAGTGCAGGTTGGTGTCGATGAAATATGACCATAGCCTTATACAGCAAATGGTCGTTGCAAATTGCTATACCAATCAAGACAACACTGATGATCACGACCCAACCAAGACGACGCTGGTATTTCTTCTCCATTAGGGATCTTCTCACCAGCTGTTTGCAAATGGCAAAAGCTGAGACATCCAGCCCGATTGCTTGGCTGCATTGTAAGCCGCCGTTGCTCCTGAAGGAGATTCAGGTCCTTTCTGGAACTCTTCTGTCGGATAAAGCCAAACTCCAGGTTGACTATTCCATACTGCGTCTATCACGATCATGCTGTTGGCCGCTCCTCTCGCGTTACCAGGCTTCCACGCTACGACATCCTTGCATGACGCCGGACAACACAATTCCTTGTAGCCGGCATGGGCCGGTCCAAACCGTGCCACCTCATTCTCGAACCCCTTACTGTATGTTCCGTCCTTTGCTGCCTTGCATGTGTCAGTCATGTATGTGCGTAATATCTGAGCGGCTGCGTCTATATTGATCGCGTCGTCCAGGAGATCTCTTCCAACATTGTAACGAAGTTGCTCTCGGGCGGATGCGGCGGCCATCCCTCCGTTATCCATGTACAGCGCACTGTCCTTATACTGTGCAAGGTTCCGACCAGTAGATTCATTCTCTACCGCCGTGCTTATCCACACCTGGGCAACGCCTACGGACCGCGCTATTCTCTGTGTTAGGCCAAGCCACACCAGCAACTTCTCCCCTCTAGCTTCAAGGCCAGTGTGGTCAATTCTTTCATTAGCAATAACCGCAGCCAAGAGAGACTTTGGCACGCAGTGTTTCTCTGCTGCCGCATCAATCAAGGTCTTGTATCTGTGTTTGAATTCCGCAAACCATTTCTCCCTTTGAGAGGCATCCCAAGCCGTTCCGCCGGCACGCTTGTCCCCAAAGAATGCAGCTTGCTGTCCCTCATCAGGCCCCACAAGCATCCCCGCTGCGACCGTCGGAGTCCAGGGCTCCGGCTCCGACCTGTACATTGTCCCTGAAATGAAATCATAGCCGTAATACATTCCGCTCTGGAGTCCAAGTATATCGGCTCTGCCCACAGCCTCATTCCCAACGAACCCATACAGCCCCAGTCCTCCCCGCTCCCCTATCGGGTCCCTGCTCTTCCACCTGCCCGTTGCCACGTCGTAGTCCCTGAAAACGTAATGATATGTCCCCAGTTCCGTATCCATCGGCTTGGTGCTGAAGCCGTATGGTATCTGCTCAGATACGCCAGTTCGCTTCATGGACTCGCCGAAGGGGCCGTATTCAAGTGTTCCTGCAACTGTCCCAGAAGTATCCACCCACGCCATGATGTTCCCGTTGCCATCAAAAGCAGCAAAATAGGTGTTTGTGGAGTTGACCGTGGCGAAGAGCAGGCCACCGACCCCGCCTGCTCCCTGCAACGAGCCTGACAGGTCCAAGCCCCAGACGTAGAGGTTCGTGCTGTTTCCTGATTGCCGATTACAGATTTCAGCGATTACATTCCAGCCATCCCAGACATAGGTCGTGCTATTACTGGCTGAGTATGTCCCGCCTGAATATCCTGACAGCACTTTCTTCAGGGTTCGCCTGCCCATGTAATCGTACTTGAACTCTACCCGCTTCTTGAGGCTATCAGGAACTGCGGAAAGCGATTCCGAAACTATCAATCTGTTCTCAGCGTTCCATGTGTTCGTCCACAGCCCGTCACATACCAGATTACCGTCCAAATCGTAACTGTATGCTTCGGGCGTCTTCGGCAGGATAGCAGACTTCGTATCGGAACGGGTAAGGCTGTTGCTTCCCTGTGCAATGTAAGCCGTGACTTTCAGGTTCGTGGTAGAAAAGACATTCGCAGAATTATCCACACCCACAGCCTTCCAGAAATAGTCGCCGTGCCTGTTCGCCAGACTTGCCGTGTTAGTGTCGAGCCTCACAACCACAGTCGCCCCGTTGCTTGCTGTTCCTGTCACGTCAATCACGGCAGGGACGGTTCGCTGGGAATACTGGTTCAGGTTGTTGGGAGAATATGTTGAAGTTGCGTTCGGAGCGTCACCTTCCTGAGCGGTGAGCCGGTTGCCGATGGTGTCAAATGCGTAGCCGAATTGTGCGCCGCCTACCGGGATGCCATCACTGAAACACTTCTTGCCGGAAATGACCTCGCCGCGGTCATTGTATTGATAGCGCCACTGAGAGTTGTCGGCAAGGGTGTTAGCTGTCCGCTGATTTGCCTGGTTGTAGGAATAAGAGAAAGAGTCCACAGATTGCACAGATGACGCCGATGATATTTCGGAGAGACGGTTCAGACCGTCAAAGGTTCGGCGGGTGTTCATGGCTGCGCCGAAACTGAGATTCGTCCAAGTGGCACCATCAGGCCCGTAAGCATAGGTGGCAGTGCGGGTGCCACCGCTCACTGCGCTGAGTCTCCCGGCGTTATCAAAGGTATAAGCAGACGCTACGATGCGCGTCCCGCCAACAGAGATGACAACGTTCGTCATGCGCAGGATCGAATCATACCCGCGTTCCACAGTCCAGCCGGAAATCTGGGGCGACGTCTCGCTGAGAAGCGAACCGTCAGCCGCGAAAAGGTTGGTCCTTGTGCCAATGCCATCAGTGACCGTTACGATCCGGTTCATTCTGTCGCGGTCGCAGAAGATATCCGGCGTGCTGTCACTGTAGTCAACGTTCGTAAGAGAGCCATCCGGTGCGTAGCGATAGCCCGTTGTCAGTGGTCCGTTGTCCGTAGCGCGGGCCCAGCCCCGGGTCGCGAGAAGTCCATTCGGCAGGTAGGAGTAAGTATTGCTCGACCCGTCTGCATAAATCTTCGCCGTCAGCCAGCCCCGGGTAGGTTCGTAATTCCAAGTTGTGACGTCCGGGGAACCTCCCGATCCGTTTCGATAAGTGCCCATAGCTCCGAGCCGGCCCTGTTCGGTGTAACTGTAACTTACCGGATAGGTCCGCGCGCCGGACTGGCTTGTTACCGCGCCCTGGGTGTTGTAGCCGTATGCTACCTGACCGCCGTCTGGCAGGATTGTTGCCAACCTGCGGCCCATGGTATCGAGGACATAGGCTGTGGTTTGCGAGAGGCTCCCAGCGATGACCGTCACGCTGGTGACAGCACCGGCGACGTTGCGGCCATAAAACGTCGTCCGAGTCTCGCCGTTGGCGGCTGGCTCCATGGTGGAGGCAAGCCGATGGAGTGAATCGTAAGAAAGATTCACCACGGATAACACTGATGCCACGGATGAATAGGAGGACACGGAGATCAGGAGATTGTTTGTGTATATGCTGACCGTGTATGTGCCGTCGGGGCGGGTGGTGGTCTCGGTTCTGGCGGCATTGGCGCGATCGCGGGCAACGGTGGTGTGGTTGGTAAGACCAAAGGCAATGCTCCAGGAATCAGAGTCTTGAACAGAAGATAGCGAAGAGGCCACCGTTATGGCCGACGAACTGCCATTAGTCGGATAAGCGCGGGTGATGGTTTGGCGGCAGGCAATGCCGCCAAAGACAGCGTAACAAGACTCGCTTTCCGTGACCAAGTCCGGGCCGGCGAGATCGATCGTGTTGTTGCCATTCATGTCCACGGCGGAGCGCCATGCTTCGCCCTTGGCATCGTACTCCCTGAGAGCGGTTGTCTGGCCATCGGTATTGCGAATCGGCCGGCCAACAGCATCAACAAATGTCAAATTCGTATATCCGCCTGAGTAGACAGTCTTTGTAGCGTTGCCCAGCATGTCGGAATAAGTCTTCACCCATTCGACGGCTTCGGCCGAACTACCGCGATATTCGATTGAGAATGAGCCGTAGGCATCCGCGCCGTAATCGTAGTAGACCGGACTGACAGCAGTGCCGGTCACGGACCACAGTCTATTGTCGCGATAATGGGATTCGATCCGGGTCGATCCGTCAGGATAGGTTGACGTGACAACCTTGCCGCCTGCTGTGTTTGTTGAGTACGCATAAGTTGTGGCATCGCCGAGTTCGTTTGTTGAGGCGACAAGCCGACCGGCGGCGTCAGACGCGGACCAGCGGCTGCTGAGGGTCTGGTTGCTGACTGACTGGCTTGTACCGCGAATGCCGCTGTGAACGTCGTAATAGCGGTAGGTGGTGACGCCAAGACGGGTGGATGCGAAGAGACGTTGAAGTTCATCGTAATCTTGAGTGGTTTGAATACCGTCGGCATCGACAACACTCTCAGGTCCGCAGCAGCCATAAACATTGGTGATATAAGTGCCATTGAGCGCGTTCAGGATGCATGTCTCACGGCCGAGAGCATCGCGGGTGTAAATGGTCCATGATGTATTGAGGCCGGAAGCAATGTCCCTGGAAACGGACGAAAGGATCCGGTCGCCGGCATCCATAACGGTAACGGTCTCAACGCCATCAGTGACGCTGCCGCCACTGCCTGCGCCAGTGCGATTGGTGGTTGCGAGTCTGAGATTAGTGCTGTCATAACCGTAGGTGTAGAGGCTGAGGGTTCGGTCGGAACTCGTTACACTGATGGGGCGGCCGACGAAGAGGCCATTGGTAAAACTTGAGGTGGTCGAGACAAGGTTGCTGGTTGCGTCATAGGCCGCGCCTGGCGACGCGCAACGCTTGGTGACACTGCTGCCACTGAAGAAGGCATGGTAGGAGCGGGATATCTCGATCCCGGCTTCCTCCTCCACGACGAGACGGGGGCGATGATCGTTTGTTGTGGCAACATCGCCGGCGGGGTAGTTGAGTGCAGAGAGAGATGTGTCGCCTGCGTAGTAGTAGCGGGTGATTCTGCATTGGTTCGACGAAGCAGCCGGTGCCGTATTCTTGAAGGGTGACATTCTGGCTATCTGTCTGCCCGGTAAATCGTACTCGTAACGCTCCCACGAGCCGTCGGGATACTCGACCGACTGCAGGTGGCCGTAGTTGTTGGTTTCGACAGAATTGGTGCAGTAGGCGTATGTTGTGGTCTGGGCGGCTACGGAGCCATAGCCTGTGGTTTCTGAAATGACTTCATCAGCCCAGGGATACTGCTTGATCAGCCTGAGCGTTACATTGCTCTGCGCCTGCGCGGTATTGGCGTCCGAGACAACGGTTTGATAGACCGAGAAAACGGCGTTGGTCATGTCGAAGGTCTGCGTGCGGATGTCCTTTCTGCCAATGGACGACACCTGGCCGGAAGAATTGGTCTGCACGCCCTGCCAGACTTCGACTGTGTCGTTAGTGATAATCAGGCGCTTTTCGCTGATGACGTTGCCATTGGCATCGGTCAGAACATAGGCACTGCCCCCCGAAAGTATCGAGAGATTGGCGAGCGGGTTGCCGGCCTTATCCGTGTATGCAACCGAAGAGATAAGACCGCCTGTGTAGGTTGGTATCGATATGAACACCGGCGAGGTATTATTCGTTATCAGGCTGCCGCTCTTGTACGTGGTCATCTGAGGCCATGTGGTGGGATCGCCGCTAATCGTGGTTTCGACTCCATCTTTCAGCCGCCGAACCTGCGAAATCTTATTGTCTGTGCCAAAGCGGTGAATTATCTCTGCATCCGGACCGGGGAAGTGCAGATCCATTACGGAACCGTTCTTTTCCAACCAGTAGGTCGGACTTCCCGATACATTGACTGGTTTGCCGGCATTGGCTCCCTTCATGGAGAAGAGGACTTCTGCCCCGGACGGACGTTTAACAAGGACAAATTCCCAATCGCCGCCAGGGTCGGTAGTCTGTGACATTACGCACGTATCAAGATTGAACATCTGGCGTGGCTCTGAATCTATGAAGTATTCCGAAACGTATGCCTTGATGCGCAGATCATCCGCCGTAAGTCCGCTGGACACGCCCAAAGGAAACGTAGCAGTGGCGGAATTGACCATCTCTGCTATTGCAATATCGGCGGATGGCAGACAGCTGCCCTGTGAACACGCATCGCAACCCGATGTTGTCAGTCCGTCCGAAGCCGTGTCTATCTGGGACGGCGGCTGCAGGCCAAAGGTATAGTCTCCCCAGTCCACGATTCCGCATGCTAGATCGATTGCCCAACCCCTTGATTTGCCACCGCCCCGAGGGTCTGAAGTATCCGGCTCATCGCACCACGCCATCATTGTTTCACAACTCTCGTCTCCAATCGCAACAATCGTGTAAGGCTCTGTAGTAGTGGACGGCTCATCACCACAAAGAAACCATGTATTCGGCACGGCCTCGCCATCAATTCCACTTGAGTCCCATTCCTGATACGAAACTGCAAGGCCGTAGACGCTGACTTTGTGTGGCATTTCGGGCAAAGCGGCATAGCTAGGCGGCGGGACCTGCAATTCACCTAACTGGCACACCCGTGTCGCCACGTAAAAGACATATCCCAAGTAATCGCGCCGGTAACTGCTCGCCGTGTAGGCGGCCGGGGAAACTGGTCCACCGGCGACGGGCACTGTTGTATCCCAAAGACTATCAAGGTAGTCGGTGATCCCCTGCCATGTTTGGAAAGTCCACTCGTTATAGACACTCCTCACATTCTCATCTGCCGGCGTAATCCACTCCCCCGGGTAGTGGCAATATCGCAACTGCTCAAGGCATCGCCGGATTTCCTCGAAGTGAATCCAGAGCACTGGGCCATCAGAGAAATCAAGGGCGTATTGCCACAATGACCTGGTAATCATGCAAAAGCTGTTTCATATTCAGGATTCGCTATATCTTGATAATGTAATTGATAGTCAGGAAAGGCGGATTGTTTGTGGCGGTGTTGCCATGTGCATGGGGGGTATTAGTGCCCGCAGTGCCGCTGGTCCCGGAAATGGTGTGTGTGTGCGTGCCCGATATGGGCATTGGGTACTCGTCAGCACCATAATCGGTACCATAATCAACCGGAGAGGAGATAATTATGCTTCCGCCGCCATTCGCTGCATAGGTCCCAGCGCCGTGCGAGTGGCTCGCCAATTCAGCTGTTGTCAAAGTATGATTCGTTGTCGCGTGGTAGTGGTCTATGGCGCCGCCGGTTGAGCCCAAGATACTGCCCGTTCCACTTGCTGCCTTACCAAGGGGGAATCTCTGTCGCATATCAGGAAGATTGAATGTCGTTGAGCCATCGCCGTTCCCATAGTTGGTACTGATAATTACGAATAGAGCGGAGTATGTGGTCCGCGACACTGCGGAGCCATCACACATCAGCCAACCCGCTGGTGCAGTTGTCCCTGCATAGGGATTCATCATGCCTGTGGGCAGATAGCCTGGTGACGCACCAGCAGCCGATGCGCCGTTCGTGTATGCGCCCATCTCTACGTCGCCCTGGCGCGGCAGGGTCATTGCCCCGTCCACCTTCATCTCGCCGGTAACGTGCAGTTGTGCGCCCGGCTTGTTTGTGCCAATGCCAACCTTGCCGAGAAAGTAATTGGTGGCGTTGGCGCTCAACTGCTTAAACGTATTGCTCGCTGTAACATTTTCTGTCGTCACATCACCGAGCACCGGCACAGTGGCGTACAGTGACACGATCCACGCTGTGGCAATAAGCACAAGATGCTGTTTCATGCATTCTCCCCCGAGTTCACTATTGATCGCCTTCCTGACTGTCTTTGCAGATCCAGCAGGACATCACTCAATACGGACATCACCATCAAAGTAAATGGTTACACCCAACCCGCAATCATTCACGTCTTCGTGATACTGTCCCGCCAAGACCCTAATTTCATCCCCATGACGTGAGGCTCGCAGTGCGCCGTTGATGGTTTTCTTCGGGCCGCGCCCGCTGCTTTCCACTGCAGCGGCAAAGCCGTCGTTATCATCATGGCCCGTGACGGCGTCCACAAAGAGAGCCTTCCCGCGGCCGGTCTGAGGTGAGCTTTCGCCCGGGTTCGTAGTATCGTCAGGCTGCGAGGAGTCCGGCACTGGCACATCGAGGGCGTCTGCACCGCCGGTGCCAGGAGTGATCTCGCCTTGTGGAATGTCCTGCTGTCCAGATCCGGCGGAAGGTTCTACAACTACACCAGTATTCGATTCCCATAGTGACAGGCCATATACGGTAATAGCGCCCGAGCTGTGACGGAGCCGGATGACCGACGCGGCCGGGTTTGTGGCCATGGGCAGATCCATCCGAAGTTGCCCACCCTCCTGATCGCCAAGCAAGAGATTGCCGAAGAGGTTTGTCACAACATCCAGCATATTGGTGGTAAGGAGGTCGAGATAGAGCGAAGACTGCGCTGATTCGGTGAGGCCAATGGACATTTCCAAGGTAAGATCGTTTGTGAGATAGCGGCGGTCCAGGCAGAAGTAGAGACTGTTGTCTGTGCCTTCAGCAACGTCAGCCGGAACATACCAGGCCGGTGGATTGGTCAGGATTATGCCGCCGGATGAAGACCAGCCGGTGAGCCATTCGGGCCATGTGTCGGCGGGCGTTTCCAGACCAGCATCATCCCAGGGGCGGAAGGCGTCGGAGCGTGGGAGTGCTGATGCGTCGGGAGCGTTGCTTTGATCGGGGCCGGCGGAAACGGTTGTCCAGAATGCAATGCAGGAGAATGCGAGAAGAAAGAGGAATGCTGCGAAACCGGCGGCGCGCTGGCGAGTTCTTAGCTTTCCCATGGGGCCCTCTCTTCTTCAGGGCCCCAGTCACGCAGGGCCCCAGTCACGCAGGGCCCCAGTCACGCAGGGCCCCAAAAATTTTAGATCAATTTCCTCGAAAGTAAAACGTATACAGCAAACATGCAAGCATAAGGGCGCATCTGCGATTGGGTGGGGCGCATCTGCGATTTGGTGCATCTCAGGTAGTGCATTTTGGCTTTCTTGTT
>JBAXMA010000047.1:0-13892 GCA_037134535.1 bacterium | reverse complement strand
AAGAAATCCAGCTGCCTTGATGTTGCCACCACCATTTCAAATGCCAGTGGAATTGTCCGAAGATGATCGCGAAAGCTGAAGTCGGAATCGCTCTGATGTCTTGCAAAGACAGCCAGCGGATCGATGGCCATGAGGTTCCAGCCATTGTACGTTCCGTGGTCGGGCTTCAGTCGCCTGCCCAGAAACCATTCCCTGAAACGGGAATTGGCTATCAGGCCGATCTCGAAATGCAGGTGCGCGCGTTGTGTTGGTATGATGGATACCGGGGTATTGCCCATGGTACCCAGCACTGTTTCTGCCTCGATCTGCTGGCCTACGCTCAGCCCGGGAGCCACTTCAGAGAGGTGGGCGTAAAGAGTGTAGACCTCGCCCATTTTGTCATCGTGAACGAGTACTATGTATATACCGTAGTTGGAGTTACCTGCGATCCGGTTGATATGACCCACCATGCCTCTGGCTACGGCCTTGACCGGATCCAGCGGGCGACCTGCACGGCCACGTTTGGTGGCGGCAATATCGATGCCTTCATGAAACTTGCCAGGTCGTACGGATCCATATCCGCCCGATTCCGGTCGTCCCGACGCCGTTGGCTGCAAAAATCCCATGTTGCCGGCAGCCAGAAGATTGGTCTGCGGTGTCGGGTAGACCATTGTATGGAACACAGAGACCGGAGGGGGGGGTGGTGGCGAAACGAGTAACTTCTGAACAGGGAGAGTGATTTGGGGAAGTTTGGGTGGTGGTTGCCATGGGCGGAATACCAGAACCGCCACCACGACAGGTGCAATCACAGCCACCGCTCCGGCTGCCGCAACCAGATACCACTGGTTTCCCGGTCGTCCCGGTTTGTTGTTCTCCCGCTGTTGCAGAACATTCCTGTAATCCACCATGTATCGTGTTCCTTCTTGTCGACAAATCGACATGGTTCTTCCAGTCAAAAGGTGGCCACAGTATCATCTTCGACGCTACTGGCAATCAAGAATTGATGGTAAGGAAGTTCTTCATTTCCGCTTGATTATTCCCACCTGGCACCTGAGGGAACCGGTGTGCCCGTACAACCGTGAGACTCGAACCGGGATGACCTGCCACCCCTGATTCTCGAATACTTCGCCTGCGGCACGGTCAAGAGCGGGAATGCCATAGACTGGCATGTAGATGAGTTTGTTGCCGTTCCGACGTTCCAGTATGGCGTTGTTGTAGCTTACGTAGACCCGTGGTGTGCGTGTGAGAAGAAATGGTACACGGACAACATTGAAGCCCTTCAATTCCATGCAGTGGATGACCTTCTGAAAAGGCTCATATTTTGATATGTCGGTTTCAACGTCAATCGCGGCTCCGGTATCGCTCTGCCGATACAGCTCCAACCCCAGAGCAGGATCGGCAACCACAACGCGGTTCTCTCCCAGTGGCGTGAGATACATGCATATATGATGGTCGGGCACGTCCTCAGAGGTTTTGCCGATCACAACGATCTTCTTGCGTAAGGCACCTCCGATCCGTTCCAGCAGGCTTGGGCGGTCGTCAACATCAAGAGGACTGTTCCTGGCCAGACAGTTGGCTGCAATGAAGGCGTTATCTGCATCCGCAAGGAGATCGCCGCCCTCGAACATGAAGGGCAGGGGCATGCATATCGCACCGGGCAGGCTCGCAGTCAGGAGTTCCGGAACCAGTTCATCATTGCCGCGCGGCCCGGGTATTTTACTGCGCATTGGCGGCGCCGCGATAATGGTCCTGCCGCCGGCCGTCATTGCGCCAAACCTGTCTCTGGCCCATGGAGTGATTGGGAATCCGGTGATGACCGCCTTGAGGCGGCCAAGCCTCGTCACACCACGACTGGCCAGCTCGCTGTTCAGGAATTCAAAGTCTGTCCTCTGTTCGACGATGATCTTGATCTTCACTTCGTCAGACAGTCCGTTGAATAAGTCGACGAGTGTTTCGATAACTGACGGACTGAAGTCTTTCCGGTATTGAATACAGATGTCGGAGAGTCTGCCGTGCGCATCGGAGATAAGTTGAGCATCAGGCGGGGCGCCTCGCCGGGTGACCAGTTCCGACAGGCCGACTGCTAGAACCAGCCCGGCGATAACCCCGCAGATGATCATAAGTACTCTCATTTCTCGGGCTTCTCCGTCATCGTGCTTGCGAGAAGAGCCTCTCCCTTGTCCAGGCTGATTGCTGCGTCAGATGCCGCCGGTCCGACAGCGCCCCAACCATGTAAGCCCTTGATTTCTTCACGCGATACCACGAGTGACCACATTTCCGGTGTCGTCAGCATTTCAAGTCTTGCGGTGACACCGGTAGCGGTTCCATCCGGCTTTGCGTCCTCCTTTGAGCTGACAGGAGGGGCAGAAGGTGTCTCTTTCAATAGTATCTCCTCCGTTGTCTTTCCAGCTTTCACGATACACTCAAGCGCGCCCTTCTTTACGGTCTGCGGCATCGACATCATTCTGCTGTGAGGTGAGATTGGCGGAGTGCGGGCTGCAACGTAGTTGAGCTTGATGTTCTTTTCCTCTGCCGTCTGGTTGTCAAAGTCAAATACCGCGTATACGCCGTTCGTTCTACTTTCAATTCTACCAGTCAGCCTGCATTGGTTAATCGTTGCCGAACCGAGAGACTTGGCAAGGGGTCTGACGTCAGCACCAGCTGACCCTATCACCATCCGACCCGCAAAGAAGAAGCAAGTCGATGCAGTCATCGTAAATAAGAAAGTGTTCAGATGTTTCATTGCTGCTCTCCTGATTTGATGTATTTTACTGCTCCGCATATTGAATAACAGTGTAGTACTGAGCCACTTTGTTTCCGGCCACCTCCGCTGGTTAATGTCTGGTTTCCTGTCTTTCATGCCAACACGGTACATCCCGAGAAGGTTCGTGGTGTCAGAGTGAAGTAATTGGAATGTAAAAGGATTGTCACGGGAAAGGGTCACTGCTGTGTCAAGAACGGGCTCGCACGTGCCCGCCCTCTCGTTTCGCGAGCGAGCAAGGGCGGCTGAACTTTGAATTGACATCAGATGCGTGATGCATGATGATGTTGCCATGAGAACTACATTAGACATAGCGGATGATGTACTATTTGCAGTCAAGGAACTCTCTCGCCAGAGGCATGAACCTGTGGGACGATTGGTGTCAGAGATTGTCCGTAAGGAATTGATTTCAACGGTGAAGACTCGTGAGCGGAACGGTGTCCCGCAGTTTCCGGCAAATCAAAGTGCTGGCATTGTTACCATGGAACTTATCAACCGATTGCGTGACGAGGCGCCATGACGATCTATCTTCTTGATGTGAATTTGCTTCTGGCTCTATGCGATTCACACCATGTTCATCATGAACTTTCGCATCGGTGGTTTGCCGCAAGGGGGCATCTGGCCTGGGCAACCTGTCCGATTACTGAGAATGGGTTCATAAGAATCGCCAGTCAACCAAGTTATCCCAATTCGCCAGGTGGCGCTTTGAGTGTTGCGAATCTACTCAGGAAGTTCTGTCGCAATGCGGGTCATCATTTCTGGCCGGACACGGTGAGTCTCATGGACGAGGCACTCTTCAAGTTCAACATTGCACCGTCAGCAAACCAGACAACTGATGTGTATCTTCTGGGCTTGGCTGCAAAGAATGGCGGTAAACTGGCTACACTTGATGAGTCTATTCCGGCTGCGGTCGTGATGGGCGGTGAACGCGCCATGGAAGTTGTCACCTGATGGCATCAGAAAGCGGATCACGCCAAGAATATCAGTTAAGATATCCGACCGCTGGTGATGTCCTGCTCTCTTCACATCATCTGCCCGTCGTGTGGCGGCAAGTGCCGTGCCTGCGGGAAGCCCTGCTGTATCGCCTGCCATCCTGACGGCTGCCCCAACTGCAGCTGAAAGATGTTCACCGCAGGTTTGATCGCAGGGAGAAAGACTTTGAAAACAACTTTGAAAACGATATTGTCTAACGATCAGGAAAGGTGTACATTGTTGAAGGATATAGGAACCTAAGCCATGCACCAGTACACAGCGGTTGTTGAGCATTGTCTTGAAACCCACCTCTACGTGGGCTATGTACCCGGCTTTCCCGGCGCACACTCGCAAGGTGGGACGCTCGATGAACTTTCGCAGAATCTTCAGGAAGTGGTGACCATGCTTCTTGAGGACGGCGATCCGGAGATGCAAGCATAATTTGTAGGCACTCAGAGCGTGGTGGTGGCGTAGCCATGGGCAACTGTTCCCTTCCACGCAGGCCGCGACATCTCTCCTATCCTGCTTCGCCAGATCGTCAAAGATATTGACATGACGATGGACAATTTCCTTCGCGAGCGGTAAGAACGCGATCTATTAAAGCTGACATCACCGGCATCCTTGCAGCTAGCATTGATTAAGCGGTTGGAGCAACGGAAGAGTCCGTTGCCGATCGATCCGCTGCGGTGAAAGAAAGGCGCATGAAACACGAGATCTACAGGATCATGGACGTTAGGGTGGTTGGACCCCATGCTCTGCATGTGGAGTTCGACGATGGCACGGCGCGGACTATCGACTTCAGGGATGTGCTGGCAGGAAAATTGTTCGAGCCTTTGCGGGATCCCGAGTTTTTCAAGCAGGTGCGGTTGGACGCGGAGTTTCACACAGTTGTTTGGCCAAACGTTGCGGATTTCGAGCCGGCTACGCTGCATGACTGGCCGGAATACGAGCGGGAATGGGTTGCGAGGGTACGCCAGATGGCACGAGTAGCGGAGGGTGGAGAGCGATATGGGGATGTATGAGCAGGACGGCGCGATAAATTCTGTATTCATGCTCCCTGGCGATGTGAAAACCGGCGGGTATGATGTTGCCCCCGGCATTCAGGTGCTTTCTTCTCACGAATCCCGCCTGTGGTGAGCCTGCCTGCCCTGAGCGGCATCGAAGTGTTGAACCCGTCTAAATCCGGAATGACCAATTTTAGTCCATCTTTCGGATCACAACCGATTTCGACGCAGAGCTTTGCAAACTCCGCAACGTCAAGTCGTCTCTCGCCTTGTTCTATCCGGCCGATCCATGAATGGTGAACGTTCAATCGTTTGGTCAGGTCGCGCACGGTAAGGCCTTTCAACTCGCGCTGATTGCGGAGCCATTCCAGCAGAAGGCGGTACTCCTTGGCATAGATCGTCTTTTCCATTACGCGCAGTAAAGCGCAGCCCTGAAGCATGCGCCTTGTTTATCTCAGGGCGCAGCGCATACTGCGGTGGCTAGCAGGCGCGGAATGAAGCGCACAGTTCTGAATACGTAGATGCCGGATCGACGTCAAGAGCGTGGCACACCCAATAGAACTCCAGTACATCCAGCCGGCGCTCACCTTTCTCTATGCGCCATACGAACGACGGTTCCCGATTCAGCCGTTTGGCCAGTTCGCGTTGCGTAAGCTTGGCCTTGTGTCTCATATCCACCAGCTTCTTCAGCACGAATTCGTATTCCCGACTGTGAGTGGACTTCTGCATGACGGCATTATGAGGGCTGGCCTCTCCTGCTCGCAAATTGCGGCCAGAATACTCTTGACCGCAAAATGAGGTCATGAAACAATGACTCCGTAGTTGAGAGCGGGAACGCAAGAAGTATAGAATACAGGAGGACGCAATGACTGACTGGACCTACGTGGTTATTGCTCTGATTGCCGCAATTGCACTCGTGGTTTGCTTCTGGTTGCAGGGGTGCCGAATCAAGGAAATGGTCGAGAGCGACAAGGTGTTCAAAAAGGCAAATGAAGATGCCGGCAAGAAATCAAGTCAGGAAGGTCGTTCTCGCAGCAGATGGGACTACAGTTCGATCCCTTGCCTGCAACGAATGTGCATGAAAGTTGATCCGAGACTTCTACTGGCCACTTTCCTTCTGCTGATCATTACTGCCCTGTGGCTCTTTACCAAGGAGGGAACACTCCTTGATCTAATGAAGGTGAATGTCGGCGCACTACTTGGAACACTGGTTGCTCGGAACGACAAGGACGACGTGGATTCTTGACGGCAGTTCTTGAAACGATGGAATACCACACGTGATTCTCGTTGTGCGTCAGGCTCTCGGAGGGACTCGCAGCTGTCGTACCAGAGGCAGATCCGTTTTGCAGTGCCATTCCTCGACACAGACAGATAACGCAGTGTCAACTGCTTTGCGAAGTGTCATTCTGGTCGCGATCAGTGAGAGCAGAAGCAACGAAAAGGAGGGAGTCGAATGCCGATAACAAAGAAACAATGTGTACACGTGTGGGTACTGGTCGCCCCCGGGGTCTACAAGTGCAAGAAGTGTGGAACAGAGAAAAAGACAGGCCAGGGCTTCGCCCAGATGAATCGAGAGTCGCATAGTGAAGAGAGATCGAGTCGTTCAACGCAAAAGAAATGAAAATGCATTCACGACAGAAGATCAAACAATTTCTCAAGAAAGTCGCGCATGATGAGGGATTTGATGACGCTCAGACCATCAAGAACATTGATAATTGGCAAATGGAAACGATCAATAGGATTCTCGATTTCACCATTCAGAAATACACGAAGGAAGTGGAGAACTTTACGCCGGGCACAACAGAGGCAACAAAGCTCCTCGAAAAGATCGGCAGGTTAGAGGCAATTAAGGCCGATCTCTCGACCTGCCTTTAGGTCGAAGATCAGGTCGAACTTGCAAGAAGGCTGCTCCACCGACGGCGGGTAGTGCAAGACTGTATCGCCTGATATTTCCGAGTATTGCCAGCCATGAATGTGTCTGAAGGGTGCGGCCAGTTGTCGATTCTTCGCCGCGCAAGACGAGGTCGGTCAATGGCATGAATATCAGCGTTCTTAACTATCCGCACTGCAGGCAGTGTCAGGAAACCTGGCCGGATAGGTCTGGATCGAGCATCGGCTCTCATTCTCGGAGTGCGGTTCAACAAGCAATTCTTCATCATGGTTCGCTCTGGCAGTCGTTAATGTTGGCGGTGATCCTTGGTTTCTCGATAGTTTTGCCAAATGGATATGGGGAGATCTTCACAACCCTGCATTCCTTTACTGGGACTGGTGGTGAGGGAAGCGATCCGATTGCTGGATTGATTCAAGGTTCTGACGGTTGTTACTATGGGACAACCGATCACGACGGTGACTGTGTCACTGCCAACATTGCCCTGAAGCGCAAGGATGCCGGAGGCAAGCCAAGCGTGGCAAATAGGTTATCGTCTGTGTTCTGATTAGGCCCGCAAGCACAAGCTGCTCGTGTTGCGAACGACAAAACGAGGGATACAGAATTATGATTTGTCTTCCACACCTCCTTCCTCGATCTTTGGCCGATGTTCACTGGAAATCTCGGACGTGGACGCGATGTGCGGCAAGCGTTTTCGGATTGTGGCTGATTGCGGCGGATGTTTCCGGTCAAACACCAATACACTACGTTTCACCGGATGGTTCAAATACGGCACCATTCACTTCATGGGCCACTGCAGCTACAAACATACAGGCAGCGGTAGCAGCGGCCTCTACAGCCGATACGGTGCTGGTGGCTGATGGGACATACTTCCTTTCCTCAACCATTATCATCCCGACAAGCATATCTCTCCAAAGCGTAAATGGACCAGAAAGTACGGTTATTAACGGGAACTATCCCTATGCCACCAATTTGTGTGTTTATGTCAGCAATTGTGACGCGCAGGTGATCGGCTTTAGAATTATCAATGGCCGTGGAGGCACATCTGGAGGGATACGGCTCGATCACGGGGGTGTGGTCAAACAATGTATTATCGCGAACAACTGGGGTTACTACGGTGGCGGAGTCAGAATTGACGCCGTTGGAACCGTGATCAATTGCATCCTATTTCGCAACAGCACATCCCACAGCGGAGGGGGTATCTACTGCTACTACGGTGGGACAGTTGAGAATTGTACGGTGGTTAGCAACACTGCTTCCGGATACGGCGGAGGTATTGCTGAAGAGATGTCTGGAACGTACCTATTTCGCAATAATATCTGCCTCGGAAACACAGCCGGTTCCGGTGGCAACAATACATGGGTGAGCACCAACCTCTATTCCTGCACCGTTCCGAAGGATCCAGCGACCGGCAATATCACGAACGATCCGTGTTTCGCAGATGCGGCTGGCGGCGACTTCCATTTGAAGTCCATTGGCGGGCGTTGGGTTCCATCGTCGCAGTTATGGACCTATGATTCCGTCGTGAGCCCCTGTATTGACGCAGGCGATTCCGCCTGCTCCTACTCTAATGAACCCTCACCAAGCGGTGGACGGATCAATATGGGCGCGTACGGAAACACGCCGGAAGCATCAAAGTCAACCTGGCTCTGGACAACAACAACCAACTACTGGCTGACAGTTCAGACCAATGGTAGCGGCACCCTCGCCGGAGCCACAAACGGCTGGTATCCTCATGGAACGAACTTCCTTCTGACCGCTGCGCCGTCGCCTCACTACCATCTCGTGAACTGGACGGGAACGGGCCTATTTGGTTCCGACAGCAGCCTGACCCTGTCGGTGACGATGAATCAGGCTCGGTCCATCACCGCGAATTTTGCCATTGATCAGTTCAAGCTGGTGGTTCTTTCGGCTCAGAGCAACTGTGTACCTATGCCTGGGACCAACATGCTGAACTATGGAGCCCAGCCTTGTTCCGTGACTACGCCGAAAATGCTTAGCGGCACCACTCAGTATTTCTGCACGGGGTGGACTGGAACTGGCAATGTCACGAACGGCATGGGGACGAACACATCATTCACTTTAGACACCGATTCTTCGATAACCTGGCTCTGGCCAATAACCAACTACTGGCTGACAGTTGAGACGAACGGCAATGGCACCGTAGGCGGGGCCACAAACGGATGGTGTTTGAATGGAAGTAATTTCCTTCTGACCGCTGTTCCGCCACTTCACTCACGTCTCGTAAACTGGACAGGAACGGGTCTGTCCGGTTCTGATACCGGATTAACCCTGTCTGTAACCATGAATCAGGCAAGATCTATCACAGCAAATTTCGCCATCGACCAGTTCAAGCTGGTTGTGGTCTCATCGCAAGGTGGCTGTGTGCCACCGCTTGGAACGAACACGCTGAACTATGGAGCCCTGTCGTGTTCCGTGACTAATTCTCCGAAAGTACTCAGCGGAAGCACGCAGTATGTCTGCATGGGGTGGACTGGCACCGGGGGTGTAACAAACGGCATGGGAACGAACACATCATTCACTTTAGACACCGATTCTTCGATGACCTGGCTCTGGCCAATAACCAACTTCTGGTTCTCCCTCCAGACCAACGGCGCTGTAAGCGGAGCCACGAACGGATGGTATCCCAATGGAACGAATTTCCTTTTGACCGCTGCGCCGTTACTTCACTCCCATTTCATAAACTGGACGGGAACGGGGTTGTCCGGATCCGATACCGGCCTAACAATCTCGGTGACAATGGATCAGGCAAAGACGATCACGGCAAATTTCGCCATCGACCAGTTCAAGCTGGTGGCGAGCTCGGCGCAAGGTGGATGTGTGCCTGTGCCTGGCACGAACACTTTGAACTATGGAGCAATATCGTGTTCAGTGACCAATTCTCCGAAAGTACTCAACGGAACAACGCAGTATGTCTGCGTGGGATGGACCGGAACTGGAGACGTCACGAACGGTGCGGGAACAAACACATCGTTTATTCTCGACATGGATTCATCGATAATGTGGCTCTGGCCAACAACCAACTATTGGTTGTCCCTTCAGACGAACGGTGGCGGAACTATAGCCGGAGCCACAAACGGCTGGTATGCAATTGGAACGAGTTTCCTTCTGACTGCTGTGCCGTCTCCAACATGGTATCTCGCTAATTGGACAGGATCCGGCCTGTCCGGATCTGATGCCAATACAAGCCTCCCTCTGACCTTGAATCAGGCGTGTACAATTCAAGCAAATTTCGCACTCGCTATTCCGACTATCAACAATTCTACAGGGGCATCTGGCGTCACCAACGATTCTGCCACGCTGAACGGCGTACTGACCTCGACCGGAAACGTGCTGACGGCAACTAGTATCTACTGGGGTTCGACGGATGGTGGAACAAATAGAAATTCATGGACTAATGCAGCGACCTTCGGAAGTCGGCCCATGGGTTCATTTTCGACAAACATCACTGGCTTGATCTCCGACAAGACATACTACTACCGCTGTTATGCCAGTAACTCTGCTGGCATCTCATGGGCTTCGACCACGACGAACTTTACAACGCTTGCAGGGGCATCTTCTATCGGCACATTTATTGGCGGCACCATTTCCAATAATACTATTTGGACAATCGCCGGAAGTCCATATGTTGTCACCTCTACCGTCACAGTCGTATCAAATGTTTCCCTGACCATCAATCCAGGTGTCGTAGTTCAAATTGCTCCGTCAGTCCACCTTGTCGCTATCGGTATCCTTAATGCGATTGGAACAGAAAGTGACCATATTCGTTTCCTTCCTCGTGTCGGTCAGACCACCTGTGGCGGCATAAGAGTGACAGGCGGCGGGTACTCCCCGCTCACCGCGACTGGCATAATAACATATTGCGATTTCTCAAGCGCCAGGGGATCGGCAGGAGCTGCCGTCTACTCATCCTACGCATCGCTTACGGTACAAAGATGCACATTCACCAATATCCCCGGGGATGCAATCCTCCCGTACTACTCCCGAATCACAGTGGTGGAGAATGTGATAAGCAATGTCGCAGGACAGGGAGTCCGTGAATCGTACTGCGCCGGTCTCATAGCATCGAACTCAATCTCGCACATCACGGTCTATGCCAACGCAATCGACTTGAACTTTATGTGGGGGGGGCCTGGTGATTCCACAATAAGAATAATAGGAAACACGGTATGGGATGGCCCAGATGCAAATGCCGATGGAATAGACACTGGCTCTGTCACGACAGACATTCAAGGCAATACCATCTGGGGCTTTGGAGACAAAGGCATTTCCCTGGGGGAACAGACACACGGGACTGTGTACAATAATCTGATTCGCGACTGCGTGACCGGGATCGCGGTAAAAGACGGTTCAGACTCTGTTATGGCAAACAACACGATTATGGATTGCAACTTTGGCATACACAGCTATTTGAAGGATGGACCAACAGGAGGGCACGGACGCTCCGCTAACAACATTATTTGGGGTTGCATGATATCGATCTCCAATGACATCCAGTCCACTCTCAGCGTATCATACTGCGATGTGCAGGGCGGTTGGGCAGGGACAAATAACATTAATACCGACCCTCTGTTCGTGAACCCTACGAGCCATGATTACAGGCTTATGGCAGCTTCGCCCTGCATAAATAGCGGAACAAATAGCACTTGGATGACGACATCCGCTGATCTTAGCGGCAATTCCAGAATTGCTAGTGGTAGAGTCGATATGGGAGCGTATGAATATGTCGCCGTTCACGCACTCACTGTGAATTCTGCACACGGCGGCGAGCTTCCTTCCACGACAGTGACTAGCGATGGAACCGTCCTGTCATGTCTAATTACCAACTCCCCTATCGTTAATGGAGCCACCCAGTATGTAGCAAACGGCGGCAGTGTAATCGGCAATGACTTCTCTCTGGTCAACGCGACGAACATAACATTGACATTGACGAACGATGCAAGCCTGACATGGGCTTGGGCTACGAACTTCAAGCTGGAAACGGCAGTAAGTGGTCCTGGAACAGTGAATGTCGGGAGCCAGTGGTGTCCTTCCGGTAGCAACGTCATCGTAGTTGCAACAGGACTGGCACCTTTTCACTTCGGTTCGTGGAGTGGGGACACGAACGGATGTACTGTTGTCGGCAACGTCGTTTGGGCGCACATGACGCAGGCACGACGTATCACAGCGAACTTTGTGATAGATCAAAGAATGCTGACAGTGAACAACGGTCTTGGAATGGCGAGCCCAGGAACAACAGCGGTTGATTGGGGTACGACCATCCCATGTTATCTGACCAATTCTCAGTCGGTTAACGGATCTACTCAGTACGTAGCAAATGGCGGCAGTGTGACAGGCAATAGCTACAGCCAGAACAGTTTGACGAACATAAGTTTGACTATCACAAATGACGCAACCCTTACATGGAACTGGCGCACCCAGTACCTCTTTGTCGCATTATCTTCCGGAAACGGGAACATAGGCGGGGCACCCAACGGCTGGAAGGCCTATGGTAGCAACGTTTCTGTAACAGCAATCGCGTCCAATTACTATTACTTCGATTTGTGGAACGGAGACACCAACGGATGTGTAACCAACGCCAATCAACTTGTGGCGCCAATGTTCACCCCTCGCCAGATTGTTGCCATTTTCAGTGCAAATCTCGCCACGAACAACTGCCCGCATTGGTGGCTCGCCCAATTCGGTCTCCCCACCAACGCCACTGGCGCGCTCTACGAAGATGGCGATGGCATGCCAGCTTGGCAGGAATACATAGTTGGCACAGACCCAACCAATAAGGATTCGGTTCTTGCCGTCACGAACATCACCATCAATGGAGCTCTGTCACGGGTCTTCTGGAAGGGCGGGAATGTCGTTACACAGTATCTCGAGATGCGCACGAGCCTCACAGAGACAACGGAACAATGGGCTGCAGTCTTCACCAATATCCCTCCTACGGCAACCACGACCAACTACGTTGATGTGGTGAACACAAACGCGGTGAGATTCTATCGTATCAGGATAAACTAGCGATTCAGGTCTGTCGCGGAGTATCAGGCCGGCACCGTCCCGACGAACAAGGAATCCGTTCTGAAAATCACGGGAATGTCGATTGCTGGCGGCATTGTCAGAATCGACTGGAAAGGCGGGACTGCAGCTAAACAGTACCTGATGATCCGGAACAGTCTGGGACCGACAAATACAGCATGGTCTGTCATCTATACCAATCCGCCACCGACCATTGTCTCAAACTTCGTTTTCGATGTAGGCGCAACCAACAGAATGCTCTACTACCGCATCAAAGCTGAGAGGCCCTGATCGACTCGCCGAGACTCTCGGGCACTGACAGAAAAGGCTTCCGGGCGTTATTCCACAACCAGTTTATCGCCTGCCTTGATGGTCAGCGGTCTGGCGAAACGCAGAACGATTGTGGTGTTCTCCTGGCTCCGGGTGGCCTTGATGGGTCGGTCATTCAGCAGTACTTGGCCGCTGATGGACTGGCAGCCCAGTCTCAGTTCACGGAAGGTGATGGTGCTCACAGCACTACTCCCAGCAGGTCTTGAGGTGTCTTGACTTGAATTGTTTGCCCCTTGGGCGTAGCTTCAGCAAGCATTGCTCAAGAAGTCGTCTATGAGAGAGTCTCGCGCAGTATCCGGTGGGAGAGAATATGGGCAAACTGAAAAGAGTGTTCCTGAATGGTTTCAAGTCATTCAGATTTGTTGGCAGGGGGATGGATACAGACCAGCAGATGGTGTCGGGTAACGCCATCGAGTTTGGGGACGTGACAGTGCTGCTCGGAGCTAATGGTGCAGGGAAGAGTAACGTCATCTCGTTATTCAGGATGCTGAATTACATGATGACAGGAGCCCTGCAGGAATTTGTCGGGAAAGGCGGCGGGGCTACTTCGTTTCTTCATTATGGCCCCAAGGCAACCCCCGAGATGCAAGCCGTTGTTGAGTTCCAAGCTGATCAGAAGAAGATGCGTTACGAGATGATTCTTACGGATGCGCCGCGGGACATCTTGATGTTCGTGGGCGAGAGGGTGTTCTATCACGATGTGGTCCACGCCTCGCCACAGGAATTTGTCCTCCAGATTGGCCACCAGGAGAGCGACTTGCCGGAAGCTGCGAAGGACAACGACCCCTGCCGGGTGATCCATGACATGTTATCACGATGCCGCACCTATCAGTTCAATGACACATCTGCCGCTGCAAACCTGCGAAAACCGTCCTACAAGGAAAATGCCAGATACCTGATGAGCGAGGCTGGCAACCTCGCTCCATGCCTT
>JBAXMA010000046.1:0-13972 GCA_037134535.1 bacterium | reverse complement strand
CTCACAATCAGGTGTCTTCGGACATCAGTCTTGCGACGGCAGCGGCTGATCAGCGGATAGTGGAATCAAGGCGCGCGGTTGAGATTGAGACGCTGAAAGCTGAAGCGGAGGTCGAGCCGCTGAGACGACTTGCCTCTCAGCTTGTGGAGCTGAAGAGACATGGCGGCAAGGCGGCAATGGATGCGTATGTGAGGAATGCGAAACTGACGCTGTTTGCCCAGGCAAGTCGCGTTGTGATGGAGGTGAAGTCATGAATCATCTGCACATACTGCCTGTTGCGGGGATTTCCTTCCTGGCTTTCATGTTCGGTGTGCCGCTGCTTCTGGGTGTGGCACGTGTTCTGGGCGTCTATGCCATAGTGCGGGAACGCCAGTGCCACGTCTATGTGCTGTTCGGCAAGGTTATCGGGATCCTGAAAGAGCCCGGGCTCTGTTTTCTGTGGCCGAGGCTTGGATGGAAGGCTCTGTTTGTGCAGTGGCTTGGACGCTGTCAGGTTACGGACATGCGGCTGGACCAGGAATACCTGCGCAGCCAGCCGGTTAACTCGGAAGAAGGCGCGCCTATGGGCATAGGAATCTGGTACGAGATGTTTATCAGCGATCCAGTGTCCTACCTGTTCAAGAATATCGACCCGCGCGGGTCACTGGCTGCCAATGTGAGCAACTCCACGGTCCGGTGCCTGAGTAATCTGCCGCTCTCCAGGATGCTGGTTGATCGCCACGCAATGAGCAAGACTGTTCGCGAAGAGGTCACGCCCAAGTCGAATGAGTGGGGTTATCAGCTAGGGTCCATTTACATTCGAAAGGTGCATTTCCGTGATCCGGAAATGATAAGACAAATCGAGAGCAAGGTGGTCAATCGCCTGCGTCAGGTGACCGCCGCGATCAAGCAGGATGGTGTAAATCAGGTGAGTATTATCACGAGTACCGCAGAGCGACAGGCCGCAATTGAGTTCGGCAAGGCGGCAGCTGTGCGACCGGCAATTGTCGGCAAGGGTATGGCGGAGATCAGCGGCGACGCGGAAGTGGCGGAAGGCATGTTCGAATTGCTGGAAACGCATCGCATTGTGGAAGGCAAGGCTACTCTTACCCTGGTCCGGACTCCGGGGCATGCCCTGCTGGCTGACCTCCTTGTGACAGAGCCAGGTGCCCACAAGGCAACCCCGGAGAAGCACTGAGATGAAGCGTAAAGTCATTACCATTGACGATGAGAAATGCAATGGTTGCGGATTGTGCATTCCGAATTGCCCGGAGGGCGCGATAAGGATTATTGACGGGAAGGCCCGGCTTGTCGGCGATTACCTGTGCGACGGGCTCGGTGCATGCCTGGGGCATTGTCCGGAAAGTGCGATTACGATTGAGGAGCGTGAGGCGGAACCATACGACGAGCGCAAGGTCATGACGAACGTAATGAAGCAGGGAATGAACGTCGTCAAGGCTCACCTTGAACATCTGGATGCGCATGGGGAAACAGATCTGCTCGATCAGGCCCTGACAGTGTTGCGTGAGAAAGGCGTGAAGAATCCGCTGGAGGAATGCAAGTCCGCCGCCGGTCCTGCCCATGAGCGCACGCACACGGGGTGTCCCGGCTCGGAAGCGCGCAGCTTTTCCAGCGCAGGCGGCGGAAATGGTGAGGCAGGCAGCGGAATGCCTTCACAGCTGACGCATTGGCCTGTACAGCTCCACCTCGTTTCGCCTCTGGCATCGCAGTACAAAGGGAAGGATGTTGTGCTGGCGGCGGACTGCGTAGCCTATGCGCTCGGCAACTTTCATAATGATTATTTGAAGGGCAAGGCGCTTGCCATTGCATGTCCGAAGCTGGATGGCGGTCAGGACGGTTATGTTGAGAAGATCAGGGTGCTTATCAATGACAGCGGAATAAACACCCTTATGGTTATGATCATGGAAGTGCCATGTTGCAGAGGGTTGCTGGCTCTTGTAGAGCGGGCAAGGTCCGGTGCTACCAGAAAAGTGCAAGTAAAGCTCGTAGTCGTTGGTACAGGTGGTGAGATTCTAAAGGAGGAATGGGTGTGATTACTGAACTCAAGAAGGGCGTGTACTGGGTTGGTTTCGTAGATTGGGATAAACGCAGGTTTCATGGTGAGGAACTCTCGACGCAGCGTGGCACGACCTACAATTCGTACCTGATCGTCGATGAGAAGATCGCGCTTGTTGATACAGTATGGGGACCTTATCAGGACAGGCTCATCAAGAATATTTCCGAAATTGTCGATCCTTCCAGGATCGACTTTGTGGTTGCAAACCACGGCGAGACGGATCATTCCGGAGGGATTGGAGCCGTGCTTCAATGCTGTCCAAACGCGACAGTTGTTGTTTCCAAGCGGGGCGAGGACAGCATTGAGGGGCACTACCATCAGCCCTGGAAATTCAAGACGGTCAAGACTGGTGACAGGATAAGCCTGGGTCGCAACGAACTTGTCTTCGTAGAGGCTACGATGCTGCACTGGCCCGACAGTATGTTCACATATGTATCAGGGGCGAATATCTTGATGTCGAACGACGCATTTGGACAGCACTATGCTACGTCGTCGAGGTTCGATGACGAGGTGGATCAGAATGAGCTCAATCAGGAAGCGTTGAAATACTACGCCAATATCCTCACACCATTCAGTGCCAAGGTGAAGAAGAAAATTGAAGAAGTGATGGCCCTGAATCTGCCCATTGACATCATCGCGCCGAGTCATGGCGTGATCTGGCGCAAGGACCCGATGCAGATTGTGAAGAAATACACTGAATGGGCGGCTCAGGTTCCGGAAAAGAGTGCAGTGATAGTCTTCGATACAATGTGGCAAGGCACACGGGAGATGGCTGAGGCAATTGCTGATGGCCTGACGGGAGAAGGTGTGCCGGCCAAATTGCTGCTCGCTTCGGCTACAGACAGGAACGATATCATGGTTGAAATGTTCAAGGCAAAGGCAGTGATTCTCGGTTCGCCAACATTCAATAGGGGCCTGTTGCCGACAATAATGGCAGTACTTGAAAATATGCGCGGGCTTGATTTCAAAAACAAGATCGGCGCGGCATTCGGAGCTTATGGGTGGGGCGGGGAATCGGTAAAATTACTTGAGGAGTATCTCGATAGAAGCGGCATCCCGCGGGTGGCCGAAGGTGTGCGTGCGAAGTGGCAGCCGAAAGAGCCAGATCTCGAGAAGTGCAGGGCACTTGGCCGCGCCATAGCGGCTGCGGTAAAGGCTTGAAGACGATAAGTTACCCTGCGCGACTCGAGGTCAACGACGGTGCAGGATATCTTTCAGCCGGGCGTGCGCCATGCGCAGCATCTGTTCTGTAGCGTTCCAGTCAAGACATCCGTCGGTAACTGATACATCGGGATTGAGCCTGGCCATGTTATCAGGGATGTCCTGCCTGCCGCCGGCGATGTTGCTTTCTGTCATGAATCCCACAATGGACTTGTTACCCTTCAGGATCTGCCTGATGCAGTTCTCGAGCACTTTAGGCTGTTCTGCCGGCATTTTCCCGGAATTGCCGTGGCTGCAATCGACGACTATGTTTCTGGGAAGTCCGGCGGCAGTCAGTGTTCTCTCGCATGCTGCAATGCTGCGGGCATCGTAATTTGGCCGCTTACCGCCTCTCAGGACGATGTGTCCATGAGTGTTGCCACGAGTGTGAAAGACGGCGCTTCTGCCTTTCCCGGTTATGCCGAGGAAATGATGCGGCTCTCGTGAGGTTTTGATCGCATTCACTGCGGCATCGAGACTGCCGTCTGTGCCGTTCTTGAACCCGACCGGTGTCGAGAGACCGCTGGCCATTTCGCGATGCGTTTGCGACTCTGTCGTTCTCGCTCCTATTGCTGTCCACGAAATGAGGTCGCCGATATACTGAGGCGTGATGGGATCAAGCGCCTCGGTGCCAGCCGGAACCCCCAGTTTGAGAAGCCGAAGCAGGAAATTCCGGGCAAGGTAAAGACCTTTCTCGATATGGAATGAGTCGTCCATGTAGGGATCGTTGATAAAACCTTTCCATCCAACCGTTGTCCTCGGCTTCTCGAAGTAAACCCGCATAACCAGGATAAAGGAATCCTCCAAGTCTGATGACAAGGCTTTCAGTCTGGAGGCATATTCTATTGCCGAGGCGGTATTGTGGATGGAGCATGGTCCGATAACCGCGAAAAGACGATGATCCTTTCTGTCTAGTACGTTCTTTATTCTCTGCCGAAAGTCGAACAGTCGATCCTGCAGTCCGGCCGGCACGGGAAGTGCCAGCCGGATATCGTCCGGCGTGGGGAGCAGAGTGCGGTCCACTATGTTTACGTCACTTACTCTGTGTGTCCTGATTCGCATGGTTAAACGATAATGTCGGCATGGTCAGTATGTCAATAGTGACGACTGCAAATCGCAATCCATTGGATTGACATTGCATGCAAACGACTGCTACTCTCGCGCAAATTTTGGCGCAGGGTCGTGGGTATGCTCTTGATGTAAGTCTGGAGGGAGGAAGGCGATGGAGTCTATTGAAAAAGATCCTCGTTGTGCCGCTATTACGGACGCCTTGTCCGACGGCGTTCTGATTCTAGACATGTCTTGCCGCGTGATCCGTGCCAATCTGGCATTTACCAGAATGACAGGGCATGAGACTGCTGCTCTGGCAGGCAGGGATGCGTCCGAGGTGGCTGGGCTGTTCTTTGAACCGGAAGGTGCAGCGTGGTTGCTGTCGCGGATGGATCAGGTCAGAAAAGGAGAGGTTCCCGACCGGGAGCCGGTGAATATTGTCGCCAAGGATGATCATATAATTCTTGCGATGTGCAGCGTCAATTTTGTCAGGGACGACAAGGGCGATCCGATTGCAGTTATTGTGGCTCTTGAGGACATTTCCGAATTACGCAAGGTTGAGCAGGAGCTGAGAAACGCCAACGTATTCCTCTCAAAGGCGTTGACCGACCTGAAACGTATTCAGCAACAGGTGATTCAAAGCGAACGGCTGAATGCAGTCGGACAGATGGCCAGCGGAATTGCGCACGACTTCAATAACTCATTGATGCCTGTCCTTGGATTCAGTGAACTTCTTATTAAGAGACCTCATCTCATGGACGACAGAGAAGAAGCGCTCAGCATGTTGAGAGACATTCACTCCGCCGCAAAGGATGCGGCAGAGACAATTCGCCGGCTGCGCGATTTCTACAGGCAGCCCGAGGATACGGGACGGATCCCTGTTAGTTTGAACCAGATTGCTGAATCAGTAGTGTCACTCACTCAGCCCAGATGGCGTGGCGTGGCGAGAAGTCGAGGCATTACCATAGATATCCAGCAAAAACTGGAGGAAATTCCGTCGATATCGGCGCATGAATCGCAGGTGCGCGAGGTGCTGACAAACCTGATGCTGAATGCCATTGACGCATTGCCAAAGGGAGGAACAATCACCATCAGCACAGGGGCAGACCGGGACTGGGCAAGGATCTCTATTGCGGATACCGGCGAAGGTATGGCCGCTGATGTGAAACGACGCGTTTTTGAACCTTTCTTCACAACCAAAGGAGCCCATGGCACAGGAATGGGTCTGGCTGTTGCTCACGGTATAGTGAGGCAGCATAACGGCAGGATAGAGTTTCGTTCTGAACCTGGGCAAGGCACAGCTTTCGATCTTTATTTTCCTTTAAAGCACGAGGGTCAGGCGATTTCTGATCCCGCAAAGAAAATCAGAGTGCATCCTGATATACTTCGGGTCCTCTGCATAGATGATGAACAGTGGTCCCGCGATGTGATGAAGCGATTGCTTTCGTATGCGGGCCACACAGTTGTGCTGGCTGGATCCGGATCTGAGGGGCTGAGAGAATTTGGCAAAGGTCAATTTGATCTTGTCATAGTGGACAGGGCAATGCCGGACATGAGCGGTGATGTAGTTGCCATGAGAATAAAGAGTATGCAGCCAGACATGCCAATCCTTCTCATTACTGGATTCGGTGAGATTATGAAAGACACCGGCGAAAGTCCTGCGGGAGTGGACGCAATTCTCAGCAAGCCAATCAGTCACGAAGAACTTCATGAAGCAATTGCGAAGCTGATGGGTGACTGCTGAACCTGGCGGCCGATCAGTGACTACTTGCCTGACATTATTCCTGATTTGAGAATGATCTTACCGATCTCCGAAGTCGTGGCGGCAGCCACCGGGCCCGTGCAGTATTGATCCCTTTAAGGCGAAAAATCGCACTTTTCAATGTTGACATCTGGTGGGTCAGAATGTATCAAGGTGTCAAATTGGGGGTCGAAATGTCAGAAGCAGTAGCCAGTGCGCCAAATAAGGAAACTGAGGAGGGTGTTTTTGTCGGCACCTATATTCATGCACTGGACCCGAAAAGGCGGCTGACGATTCCTTCCCAATGGCGTGATCGTGTTGATGGCAGGCCCAGTTTCTATGTGATGCCAGATGTTGGTGAGCGCTGCCTGTGTGTGTTCTCGGGGCGCGAGATGTCCCGGCGTCTTGAAAGCATTGGGCATCACTCGATTGTCGATCGCAAGGCCCGCCAGTTTGCGCGCGTGCTCGCATCACGGTCAGATCTTGTGGATTGGGATTCGCAGGGAAGAATCAGGATCAAGGATGAGTTGCTTGAGTATGCCGGAATCAAAGACAAGGCGACACTGGTCGGCAACTTCAGATTTTTTGAGCTATGGAATCCAGACAACCTGAAGAAGTCGGGAGTACTGGACGAGGCCGATGTGATCGATGCAGTTCGACACGTTGGGTTCTAGGACAAGGTTCGGGTGGCGGTGCGTTGTGGGGCGGAGTGGAGTCTACTACCAGGCAGGCAGATTTGGAATGTATTCACAAACCGGTTCTTGCTCGGGAGGTCATCGACCTGCTGGCGGTAAGACAGGGCGGAACCTACATTGATGGCACGCTTGGAAATGGTGGGCATGCGCGCCTGATGCTGGCAGCACTCGGAGGAACTGGCAGGCTGATTGGAATCGATCGTGATGACGATGCTCTGGCGAGGGCAGGGGCTCGGCTTTCAGAATGGAAAGAAGGGAAGCTGCTTGTTCACGGTAACTTCGCCGATATGGCAAAGATAGCGCATGAACACGGAATAGCCGGTGTTGACGGGATTCTATTGGACATTGGTGTATCGTCAGAGCAGCTGGAGACCCCGGATCGCGGTTTCAGTTTCATGGCAGATGGTCCACTCGATGCGAGAATGGATCGAAACAGCGGGCCGACTGCCGCAGATCTTGTGAACGAGTTGCCGGAACTGGAATTGAAAAGAATCATAAGGGATTTTGGTGAAGAGAGATCTGCGGGAAGAATTGCCCGGGCGATCGTTATGGAGCGCGGACGGGGAAAATTTCTCTCTACGCTGAGGTTGGCGGATGTGGTCAGCCGGGCGGTGGGAGGCAGGCATGGCAGAATACATCCTGCTACTCTGACGTTCCAGGCATTAAGGATTGCTGTAAACGGCGAGTTGGAATCTTTGGAAAGAGCGTTGGAAGCCGGGTTGGGATTGCTGGTACCGGGTGGAAGGATGGTTGTTATTTCATTTCACAGTCTTGAAGACAGACTTGTGAAGACATGTTTCAAGGAGCACGCGGGCAGTCATCAATTCCTGGAAGGTGGGGGGCAGACATTTCATTTCAAACCGCCACAGGTTACGCAGGTGACCAGAAAGCCTGTTACTGCGTCAGAAGAGGAAGTGGCAGAGAATCCCAGGGCTCGCAGTGCAAAGCTGAGAGCGGTCACAAGAAAAGCGGAGACCGGTACATTGTAATGAATTTGACTAAGAAAAGAACGAAGGCGGTGTCGATAAAAGGGATCGTTCCGATTCTTCCTATTTCCTGTGTTGTATTGTTGTCAGGTGCTCTTCTCCTTTACCTGTCACCGGGCAAACGGTGTGAAGATCTTGGAAAAGAGCTCAAGGTGCTTGATAGTGAAATTGCCGACCTTAAGAGGAAGTGTGAAAACGAAGAAGACCGGTGGATGAGGCTCAAATCGCCGGGTGAGCTTGAAAAGTTGCTACGCCGCTGGAATCTGCAAATGACTTGGCCTGATGACCAGAAGATAGTCAGGTTGACTCAGGCGGATGCAGCCGTGGCACTCGAGCCTGCATGGCGGGCAAGACGTCCCCAGTATGCTCAGATCGGCAGGGTTGTTTCTCATGATTGAGACTGGCAAGAAATGGCGGCTTTTCTCTGCGGTTCTGGTAGTTCTCGTGATATGGGCAGGTCTGGCATTCCGGCTGTTCCAGCTCCAGGTCGGAAAGCAGGAAACTTCGCGTGAACAGTTAACCAGGACGCGGAACGTGGAGAAGAAAATATCTGGCAGCAGGGGGCGCATTTTTGACAGGAAGGGCAGGGGTAACGTGCTGGCGCTGGATATTGCAGTGAAAGATGTCATTGCTGACCCTCGCAGGATCTATACAAACGGCCAGGTAAAAGTTGTGGCGGCGAGGCTGTCGCCGGTTCTCGAGATGACAACGATGGAGCTTGAGGGCCGACTCAACCGGCCGAAGCGGCATTTCGAGAGGCTGAAACGTTTTGTTCCTGACGATACAGTGCGCAGAATCCAGGCCCTCGGAATTCCTGAGATCTACTTCAGTGACGTAGCGGTGCGGCAATATCCGCAGAACTCTTTCATGTGTCACGTCATAGGGTATGCAAACAGCCAGGGCATAGGATCCTGTGGCGGAGTTGAGCAGGTCATGAACGGGTATTTGCGTGGGAAAAGCGGGAAGGTGGAAATGCAGCTTGATGCGGCCCGCAGAGAAATATATGACCGCCGTGTCGAAGACGCTGCCGCAGTCGATGGAGCGGACGTATATCTTACAATAGACCAGCAGCTTCAGTATTTCGTAGAAAAGGCTCTTGACCGCACAATGACGCAACACAAGGCGCGCGGAGCGTGGGCTATTGTTCAGTCGGTGCGCACAGGTGAGATTCTGGCAATGGCCAGCAGGCCTGCATTTAACGTCAACGAATTCGATTCATCGACTGATCAACAGCGTCTCAATAGGACCCTGGGTGTCGTCTATGAACCAGGATCCACGATGAAAGCGCTGACTCTCGCGGGAGTCTTTAACGAAAAAATGGTCAAGCCCTCAGATGTCGTGTTCTGTGAGAATGGCGCTTGGTTGCATGCCGGAAAGACTCTTCGCGACACGCATCGGTATGGTCAGCTCACGGTTGCAGACATCATCAAGAAATCGAGTAACATAGGTACAGCAAAACTGGCTCTGATGCTGGGTCAGGAACGGTTTGCCGGGTATCTGTCTTCCTTCGGAATAGGGTCCCGGACGGGAGTCGATCTTCCGGGGGAGGAGTATGGCATTCTCCATTCCACAAAGCAGTGGTCCGGCATCAGTTGCTCCAGAATTGCGATAGGTCAGGGCGTTGCCGTGACGGCATTGCAAATGTTAAGCGCATACTGCACAATCGCTAACGATGGCATTCGCATGAGGCCGCACGTCGTGAAGAGAGTCGTTTCACCCGAGGGAGTGGTGCTGGTTGAACAGAAGCCTCAGGAACTTGGTCGTCCCATCACCCGCGATACGGCAAGGCTTATGAGTAAGCTCCTGCAGGGCGTTACTGAAGACGGCGGGACTGGCATACGGGCTCAGGTGGAGGGGTTCTCTGTTGCCGGAAAGACCGGATCGGCTCAGAAGCCCGTTGCGGGAGGTTACTCGTCCTCGCTTTATGTTGCATCGTTCGTGGGTTTTCTGCCAGCGGAAAAACCGGAAATAGGGATTATAGTCGTGGTGGATGAGCCACAGCCGTGTCATGTCGGTGGAGTGGTTGCGGCTCCGGCGTTCAGTGAGATAGCCGCAAGCGCCGTACGATATCTTGATATCGTTCCGGCCAGACCGCCATTGCAGGCCGTGGTCAGCACAAGATAGATGCTTACAGCAGCACGTGGTGAGTGTGACCTGGTGGGGAAGCAATGAAACTTGAAAAGATACTGCGAACTGTTGACTACCTCTCGGTGAGCGGCCCGCTTACCAGGGAAATTACGGGACTGGCCTATGATTCGCGACAGCTCCAGGCCGGGTATCTCTTTGCAGCGTTGCCAGGCGAGCACAGCGATGGTCGAAACTTCATTAGTGATGCAATCAGGAGAGGCGCTGTTGCCGTCGTCTCGGAACCGGATGACCTCAAGCTGCCGGACGTGACATGTGTAAAAGTAAAGGATGTCCGCAGGGGTCTTGCTGAGATTGCAGCGTCTTTTCATAATGATCCTTCTGCGAAGCTGCAGATGATCGGTGTTACCGGTACCAACGGAAAGACCACTATTGCTTTCATGGTGCGTGACATTCTGAGGGCAGACAACAGGAACCCGGGGCTGATTGGGACGGTGCGCTACGAAATCGGCTCCAGGATCATTCCGGCAACGCGGACTACACCAGAAGCGTCGGATTTGCACGCGATGCTTGCTGAAATGGTGGGGCACGACTGCAAGAGTGCAGTGATGGAAGTCTCCTCTCACGCGCTGGTGCAGAGAAGAGTGTGGGGTGTGGCCTTTGACGCGGCAGTGTTCACGAATCTGACTCATGAGCATCTCGACTTTCACAAAACGATGGAGGAGTACTTTGCCGCAAAATCGATTCTGTTTCGCGAACTTGGATACCGGAACAGTGAGGCAGTAGGTGTCGTCAATACTGATGACCCATGGGGGCGCCGGTTGATGGAACTGCCAGGGCTCGAAGTATCTATGGTCAGCTATGGTTGCGGCCAGACCTGTGATGTCCGGGCTGAGAATGTCCGGCTCGGGACCAGTGAGAGCAGATTCGACTTACGGACACCGTGGGGGAATGTTGATGACATGCGGATCGGTCTCATGGGGCGGTTCAATGTGAGCAACGCGCTGGCTGCAGCTGGCGTTTGCGGAGCACTTGGTATCAAGCCGGGATTGATCGCGGATGTGATGGCGAAGTTCCAGGCTGCACCTGGCCGGCTCGAGGAAGTCCCGACGGATAGAGGATTTCGTGTTGTTGTTGATTATGCGCATACTGCTGATGCGCTCGAAAACGTACTCAGGGCGATGCGGGAAACTGGCATTGGCAGGGTGATTCTGGTCTTTGGCTGCGGTGGGAACAGAGACAAGATAAAGAGGGCTGCAATGGGGTCGGTAGCGGCGCGCCTCGCGTCCTTCTCGGTAGTTACGACGGACAATCCCCGCAAAGAAGATCCAATGAAGATCATCGAACAAATCATAGATGGTTTTGCCGGGCATGACAACTTTGAAGTGCAGGTAGATCGCGCTGAGGCTATTCGACGGGCACTCGAAATTGCTAAAGACGGTGATATTGTTCTGATTGCAGGAAAAGGACACGAGAGTTTTCAGGAGTTCGCCGATACTGTCGTGCCTTTTGATGACCGGCAGATCGTCCGCGGGGTCCTTCAGTCAGGTTGATAGTCCGGCATAGCTCACATGATCAGGTCCCGGGTGGAAGCCTGAGGCTGCAAAGAGAATTCAGACCGCAAAATGCCTAGTCTTACCGGAGAACAGTTGGAAAGATGGAGTGGCGCGAAATGGGCGCAGGCGCGCCCTGATGCCGTTAATGGTGTCTCCATCAACACGCGTGCTCTTGTCAGGGGCAGTATTTATGTTGCTCTGAAGGGCATGACTTTCGACGGGCATGACTTTGTTGAACAGGCTTTTGATGGCGGGGCAGTCGCTGCGCTGGTAAGGCAGGATTATCCTGCGCGGTCACTCGGCGCCGGTCGATGTCTCCTGCGCGCTCGTGATACTCTTGCCGCGCTGCAGAACCTTGCCGGTGGCTATAGACGGCACATGGGTATTGAGGTTGTGGGTGTGACCGGTAGTGCCGGAAAGACTACCGTGAAAGAAATGACGGCGGACGTTCTTTCTGCTATTGCTCCGGTAACGCGAACTATCGGTAACCTGAATAACGATATCGGTGTGCCCCTCAGTCTTCTTGCCATGGAGCATACCACGCGGATTGGCGTGTTCGAGGTCGGAACAAATCACCCCGGTGAGCTTGCGCCGCTCTGTGCCATGATTGCACCGCAGTGGGGTATTGTCACCAACATCGGTCCGGTCCACCTCGAATTCTTAGTCTCAGTTGACGGTGTCGCAGCTGAAAAAGGCGAGCTGTTGAAAGTTCTGCCGGCTGATGGGACAGCTATTCTGTGCCGCGATGACGCGTTCTACAGCAGACTGAAATCACTTGTTTGCGGTCGAGTTCTGGATATCTCGATGCGGGGTGATGCAGACTTCTCGTTTGCCGGCATGACAGCAAATGGTGAAGAGGCGATTGTAAGGGAAAAGGCCAGCGGCGAAACGTTCCGCTTCCGTCCGCCTGTTCCAGGCGACCATAATATCTGTAATGCAATGTTCGCCATAGCTGCAGGCCGTGGGCATGGAATGCAATGGTACGACATTCGTAACGCGATAGAGCATTACACGCCCCTGCCGATGCGGTGGCAGCAGGAGAATGTTCGTGGCGTTACCATTATCAATGACGCGTACAATGCAAATCCCATGAGTATGGAAGCGGCTATTGAAGCATTCTACCGGATCCGCTCATCGGGCAGAAAATGGCTTGTTATGGGCGGTATGGCGGAACTTGGTGTTTCGAGTCGTAAGTTCCATATGGAACTTGGCCGTCGGATAGCGGGTGGTGATTGGGCTGGTCTGCTGGTCATAGGTGACAGCGGTGCATGGATTGCCGATGGTGCCAGGACGGCAGGTTTTGATGAGAAGCGGATTTCGATCTGCAAAGACAATGGCGAGGCTGCCCGTGTGCTGCATAACAAGGTCAGAGAAACCGACCTTGTCCTTCTGAAGGCTTCGCGTAGCATGAAGATTGAGGAAGTAAGGAATCAGTATGTTCTATTGGCTGTATGAATGCTGGCTGAATCTGCCGGATGACCTGAAATTGCATCTTTCGCCGTTGCGCGTGTTCAACTACATCACTGTGCGTGCTTTCTGCGGAGCGGGTACATCGTTTCTGATATGTGTGCTTTTCGGGCCGTGGGTGATCCGCCAGCTTGAGAAGCTCAATGTGAAACAATACGTGAGAAAGCAGTATGGACCCGAGCACGGGCACAAAGAAGGCACTCCCACAATGGGCGGCTTGTTGATTGTGGCCTCGATTCTGGTTTCGAGTCTGATGTGGACAGATCCGGGTAACCGCTACATCCTCTGGGTACTGGAGACACTTTGCTTTATGGCCGTTGTCGGTTTTTGGGATGATTACGCGAAGATCGCCGGGAAGGAGTCAAAGGGGTTGACTGCCATGCGAAAACTGTCGCTTGAAATTCTGTGGGCTGGTGCAGTGTTCGCTGTTCTGGTCAGTCTTCCTGATACCCGGGAGAATGTGCTGAAACTCATGGTGCCGTTCTACAAGTACCCCGTGATTTCAGTCATGCCGTATGTTCTGGCGTTCCTTTTCTTTGTTCTTATCGTCGTAGGCTCATGCAATGCCGTTAATCTCACTGACGGACTTGATGGTCTCGCAATCGGTTGCAGTGGCTCCGCGGCGCTCGCTTACCTGATAATGGCATACGCTGCCGGCCATGCGATGCTTTCTGATTATCTGCTGATACCGTATGTTCCAGGAGTGGGCGAACTGGCGGTCTTCTGCGGATGTCTGCTGGGTGCATGTCTGGGCTTTCTCTGGTGGAACTGTCATCCGGCAAAGGTTTTTATGGGCGATACAGGCAGCTTGGCGCTTGGTGGGGCGATCGCCATGGTGGCGATTCTCATAAAGCAGGAGCTTGTCTTGATCATTGTGGGTGGTGTGTTCGTTATTGAAGCACTCAGCGTTATCATTCAAGTTACATCATTCAGGCTTACGGGCAAACGTGTATTCGCGATGTCGCCGATCCATCATCATTTTGAAAAAAAGAACTGGAGTGAGACGCAGATCACGGTCCGGTTTTGGATTGTATCAATCGTTTTTGCATTGCTTGGGATTCTAACTTTGAAGATCAGATAATGAATCGGGAACACCGGACAATGAACACGCAGCAGGAACACAGTCTATATATTAC
>JBAXMA010000045.1:0-14276 GCA_037134535.1 bacterium | reverse complement strand
CACCGAATTCACGCCGCAAATCCAGCCCCTCGCCGCAAAATCATGCCGCACCGCAAAATCATGCCGCACCGCACCGCTGCCGAAAGGTCACGGACAACTGTTCTTTTGCTGGCTGTGACCTGACCCGTGGCAGCCAGTTTACCGCCGCAGAAAGTGGCGGGTTTTGGAGCCGGGTAACGAGCCGTGGCTGTCCCTCTGCTCCCTCTGCCGCTTTTGAGGATTGCATCGAGAATGGGGGAGTTGTACGCAAGGCATTGTGAGTGCCGCACCAGCCCGGTTCCCAGCCGCCGTGTGGTCCATTGGGACATAACAGCCGCCGGTGATGCCATTGTGAAGTGGCGGAAGATTTCTGAAAAGATTTGGCTAACTCGTGTGTATAATAGGCACGGGAGGCTCCACAATGCTCCTCAATCCCCCGTACCTGCCACTGGAACTCCCGGAACCCATTCTCGAACACCAAGTACGATTTATTGAAATAGTCACACAAAGTTCTTTCTTGGCGGAAGTATAGTGTTTGATGAGGTCGGCAGGCTTGCCAGATGACGGCAGGCTGAAGGTGCGGATTCTTTGGAGAAACAGGGCTGATTGTGAGGTGCCGGATAAGATTTATTGAAGGATTTCCGGATGAAGGCAGGGGAAAGGCAATACATCTGAGGGGTGACTATGAAATTTGATATTCCAGAGACAGTAAGAAGCGAGATGAAGAAGCAGGCGGAGCAGATTCCGCAACTGCTGACCAATGCCGATATGTCAGCGGCTTTGGCGGATGTGGCACCAGAGCATCGGGGCGAGTTCCAGCAAGTGTGGTGGGCTGGCGTCATAGAACAGAACCTTGCCGAAGTGGCGGCATATCTTGCTCGGCAGAAACGGGAACTTGCTGGCACTCAGCCGCAGACCAAGCCTTCGGCACCCCGCACCAAACCAGCCGTGACATCCAGCAATCCATTGCTTGCCAACAAGCTCACCATCCCGGAGGCCGCCACGCTGCTTGGCGTTGGAACCACCAACCTTCGTGCGTGGATTCTGTCTGGGGCGATTCCCGTAATCAAGTTCGGTGGCAAGTACCTTCTCTACGAGAGAGACCTCGCAAAGTTCATAGCGACAAGATACGGAGCATTGAAGACCACGCCGAAAAAGAAGGGTCGTGCCACTTATCGTGCATCCTCTCTGCTCGGCCGGAGTGTCAAGATGTGACCAAGCTGTTCCACAAGATTCAGTATGACAAAAGGCGGGGCGATTACGTCGTCTTCATCCGGCGTGACGGCAAACGCAAATACTTCAACCTCGGCACCACTCGCAAGGAAGCGGTTGCGAGATTGGAACGCCTTGAGACCGATATTGCCGCCGGACGAATCACGTTCACGGAACAGACGACGCAGATTATTGCTCCTGACGGCAGCAAGGACATGTGCATCAAAGAGCTAGCAGACAAGCATCTTGAGTGGATGCGTACTAATCGGGCAATCGGCACATTCCGCAACAGACGCAGCTTCGTTTTGCAGTTCCTCGACTTCCTCGGCAGAGACATGCAGGTCTCCGAAATCACAAGGGCAAAGCTGGAAGAATTCTACGCTTGGGCAAAGACACGCATCGGCAATCGGAGGAGCAAGAGTAAGAATTGCGGGAATGAAGCCCTTGCCAGCATCAAGGCGTTTCTGAAATGGGGCGAGGAAATGGAGATGGTGGATTTACCGTTCAAGCGGTTCCCGAAAATATCCTTCACACCGCCTGAACTCCACCGTATCAGCGACGTGGACTTGCAACTGCTGTTGAGCCACGCCGACCCGGACTTCAGAGATTTACTGCTGTTCGGCATTCTCTCTGGATTGCGTCCCTCGGAATTGCGGGGATTGACAGTTTCGCAAATAGGGCATTCGCCAGATGGCTCGTCGTTCATCTTTATCCAGACCCACAAAACATCCAAGACCGCACGGACATACACGCCGAGAAGCGTACCGTTGTCAGCCGAAGGGGAGAACATAATAGAGCGGCAGATGATGGCACACCCGAAGGCGGCAACGATATTTGTGGATGCCAACGGGAATCCCTATGGCAATTGGACATTGCGAAACAAGTTCCGCAGGTTGTGCAAGAAGGCTGGTGTGCGTGATACTATTACGGCGTATGACCTACGGCACGAGTTCGCCTCACGCAACAGCGACAATGGCGTGGAAACTACCGGGCTTGCTCAATTGATGGGTCACAGCACGACTAGGACTTTGATGCGGTACGTCAAGAATACCCATGCGGCACACAAACGGGCGATTGACGCAGTTGAGAAGGGGTTGCAGAGTGTGCTGCATCCTGTGCCTGAGAACAGCGTCAATTGATACGCCCGCCTGCCACGCATCCACGAAGCCGCTGCCGCAATCGCCCTTGTTTGCCTTTCAGGGAAAGGTAGGTATACTTACCGGATTGAAACACTTATCTGGCGGCTCACACAATGAATCTGCCTCTATACTTTGGTGGTGTCTTTCTGGCACTGTTGACATTCTGTTTCGCACTCGGTTTTGGCTTGAGAGCAGCGAAGTGGAAGCCGAAACCTATCAAGACAGTCTGGTCGGTACTGATAATTGTTGGAGCGGTCTTTGTGGGTGGTCTTGTGTGCAGCGTTGTCGGTGAAGACATCCACATACTCTATTGGTCGCTCCTTGGTATTCCGATATTTGCTGTGGGACTCATGGTGTCGCTTGTCTTCGTCAATCTGTTCATGCTTATGGTTACTACGGTATTGTCTATTGCCTTTGGCAAAGCCAAGCCGAAGAAGTAGGCAGACTGGCTCCCCGGCGAGACCGACGCTCTAAGAAACTCACGCCCACAAGCGTCTTAGGTATGTGGAACCTGTTGAATCACGGGACAATAATATGACAAAGCGACTGTTTGCCTACGCCGTGTCCATTGCCGCAGTAGTCACCAGCCTTTGTGCTCCCGTCGTGGCACAGGTCACACAGACGGTTCAGGCTGCAAAATCCTACAACGTCGAGAACGCAACATTGTCATCTCTCCGCTGGCTGAAAGAGAAGCAGAACAAGGACGGCTCATGGGGCAGCAATCCCACGAACCGTCCAGCCCTGACGGGTCTGGCAATTCTTGCCTACTCTTTTTACGGAGAAACGGTTGCCTCCAAAGAGTTCGGCGTGACTGTTCAGAAGGGATTGCGAAGACTCCTTGATGATGTCGAATCCAGCAAGGCGGACGGTAGACTTGGCGGCGTAGAGAACGAGTATATCTCCACGGAAGCAATCGTGACATACGCACTTGCTGAAGCCTATGGTATGACATTGATGACTTTGCTGAGGGAGCCGACAAGTAATATGACTCATCGGGTCATCATGTCGAAAAGCCCGAACCCAATATGGGCACCCGTGGCCGTAAGGACTGCAAAATCTAGCGACTTTGATAGTGTTTCCGGGGATGACATGAAGCGAGTATTCAATGCTTGTCTGTCATCCGTAAAGGGAAGCAATCTGCTCTCTCGTGTTTCAACTGCACTGGCTGATATGCAGCTGCGTCTTAGACTGGCAGACGAAGTGGATGAAGTCATAAAGATGGCACACTTTGACTGGAACGGGCACCACGAATCCTTGCCCGTGCTCACATGGTACTTTACGGCCCAAGTCATGTATCACCGAGGAGGACAGACCTGCTGGGAGAAACAGAACGAACTCTTGCCCACATTGTATCACAACCAGCAAGCCGATGGTCGCTTTAGTATTCCTGTTTCCAAAGACGGTAGTGGCGAGAAGGAGAAAGCAATGTGGGGAGCCGCCGATTCCGACATCTACGCCACTTCGCTATTTTCCATCCTTCTGGGCGGAAGGTATTGCGTTGATAACCCGATGACTCCGCACCGACTGTAGGCTCATCCAACTGACGCTTCGTCGGCTCTCCGGCAAGGGCTAAATCAGGCAGGAATTGGGAGTGAGAATTGCGAATCCGTGCAAAAATGTGCTGCCAAATGTGCTGCCGACTGAAAACAGCACTCGAAAAACAGCCGTAAGATTCCCATCCAAACGTGCATTTCGCCCAATGAATACGGGCTGATTACGTTTGGTGGAGCGGAGGAGATTCGAACTCCCGACCCCCACGTTGCGAACGTGATGCTCTACCAACTGAGCTACCGCCCCAAAAAAGGTCGCTCCTGCCAGAGAGGCAAAAGCGGAAGCACTGTAGAAATAGATGTGGCCGGACTCAAGTCTATTCGTACGGCCTATTCAACTTCGCATACTGATCCTGTCGAGATCTGCCGATACATTATGCCTGTTGTGTGTCGGATGATGTGGCGGCTGTCCTGCCGGCAAGGAACAGGGGAGCCAGAGCGTAGAGAATCGTGGCAGAGTAGAATACAACGGGGAAGCCGAGTGTTGAGGCTATCATGACGCTCAGTGCTGAACCTACCACCGAGAAGAAGCCGTTCGCTGCCCATGCCCATGGGATAATGCCGGCACCGGACTCCTTCAGGAACCTTATGCCGGTCGGCATCGGCATGCCCATGATGAAGCCGGCTCCGCCAGTGATGCCAAGTGCAATGCAGACACGGACCAGCAGCCTGCTGCCAAGGAAGTACTTCTCCGCCAGCGGTATCGAGAAATGCAGGAGCAGTACGACAAGCGCCACGCAGATCAGGAGCCGCCGGACGTTTGTAAAGGATGCCTTGAACAGGCCCGAGGCAAGGCTGCCCAGACCGGCGGCTACAAGCATGCCACCTAGTACAGTCGCTATGCTGTAAACCGGGGCACCAAGGAACAATACCAGCCGCTGGATCATGCAGACTTCGATGGCGATGAATGCGACTCCTAGGCATGCAAAATAGCCCAGCGCCCGGCTCTGCTTTCGCAAGGTCTGCCGCAGTTCCTTCTTTGACAGAAGCGGAAGGCCGAAGAAGATCAACGATAGCAGGAGGGCTTCCATCAGGATGATAACCGGTGGCAGGTCGCCGGATGGCACGCGGCGATCCAGTACATTGTAGCCTTCCGTTAGCCGGGTCTCGGTGGGCAGGAGGGGTAATTGTTCAGGGTTGCGATTGAGATCACGCTCCCCTAGTACTTTGAACCGGTTGAAGAAAGGCCTGTCATCCGTTGGTGGTGTGAAGTTGAAACAACCTACCCGCCAGAACTTTGATGGGTCATCGGATGTTGCCAGCTGGTAGTAGAGATTACTCTCAAGCTTCGGCAAGTCCTGGGATCTGTAGGGGGCGTAGAGAATCTTGCGACCATGCTTTCCGGCTGCAAAGAATTCGAACATTTTGTCAACTTCCTCAGGAGTGAAGGGGCTTTTCTTCATGAGGAAGGTGTTCATGATCCACAGCGGGCCGGGGCCATCACAGACAAACAGGTGCTTGGAGTATTCCTCAGGCTTCATGCCTTTCGCCCGGAACATTGCAACTGCAGTGGCGAGAAGTTTGGCTGATCCATACCGGCTTACGCCCAGGATGCCGTCGGCATTGAGACTGTTGTAGAACTCTCCGAATGACTCAACCGTGAAGAGGCTGGTTTCGCTGAGGTTCAGCGCACCGTTCTGGAAGGCGATTGGCGTGAAGTTGTTTACGACCTGGATCACGTCAAACTTGCGGTTGGCACGGCGCAGGTAACTGCGGCCTTCGTCGATGATCAGTTCGCTGTTGGTACCGTCCGTAAAGAGCCCGCCTGCATAGGCCTTGTAGTCAACGGTCACAAACTTGGCGATCATAGGATCCATTTCGATGCCGACCACTTTCTTTGCACCCATCATGATCGTGTAGATCGAGTCCTCGCCGCCTGATGTGCCTATTACGCAGACTGTGTGGTTGGTCTTCAGCAGGTGCGGGATGGCATGGTAGTCGAGTATTTCTGCAGCAGCTTTGAGCACTTCCGGTCGTTTTGCGCGCAGTTTGTCGAAATTGCCGTCGAACTTGATTATGGCGCTTTCATTAATACCGCCGGCGATCCAGACCCGCTTGCGCGTGTTGTCGTAGCTGGCTATGTCCACTCTGGAAAGCGCACTCCAACCCCATTTCTCAAGGCGATTGCCGTCCGCCACATCCAGATTATAGGATCGCTTTTTCAGGTGGACGCGCAGCGGGACACGCTCTGCCACGCCTGGGGCGATGTTGACAATGGCCGTAATGGTTGCGACGACTGTCAGGATAACCATGACCGCTGCGACAGCTGGGCGTTTTATGCTGCCAAGGATAAAGAATATAGCGGCACCAAGCGTAAGCAGACTGCAGACAACAACCAGGCCTTGTGGCTGGTAGATGGGAATCAATGGCACCAGGGCAAAGGCACCCAGGCCTGCGCCAAGCAGATCAGCGAAGTAGTAGACGTTTGCCAGACGGGCACGGCGATCAAACAGGAAGCTGATCATTAGGCCGAAGAATACGAATGGGAGGCCGAGTGAGAAGAAAACGACTGCTATGCTAAATACCTCGCGGGGCCAGCCATTCGGCGCATAAACGAGGTGGATTGGAACATAGTTCATGGCAATGAAGCCGGTGATCATGGAAATGGCCGTGAGGATGGTAGTTGCAGGAAGGAAGATCGTTTCCCTGGAGGTGAGCAGTCGTGGCCATCTGGTCAGGATGACGCCGCTCAGGCCAAGTCCGAACATAACGGTGCTGATGACCATGTAGGCGTAGTTTGCCCACAGACTGAATTCGAATATCTTGGTCGCAGTGACCTCATAGAGAAGTGTCGCAAATGCAGCCAGAAATATTGCCGGTAACTCGTTCCATTTCAGTTTCATTCTTTGATCCCTTTGTTGTCTTCACGTCACAAATCAAAAATCATATCGTATTCCGCAGGAGACATAAAGCGCAGTCATTGGAAATGTTGTAATCCCGCGGTCGTCCACTACGGAGCCATATTGGGACATGTAGTAGTGCCCATCCACGTCTGTTTTTATGTACCTGATATCAATGTCTGCACAAACGCTGTCCCAGAGTAATATCTGGCACCCGGTCGTAACCATGAAGCCGATTGTGTTGCTGGTGTCTATTACCTGGACGAAGCCGTTATTCGGCCAGAGTCCGCCGGGTTTTCCGGCATCCAGCCATTCCTGATAAGCTTTAGTCCCGAATCCCAGGCGCCAGGCCGTGTCTTCATTAAAATCGGTATTGAAGATGACTGCGCCAATGCCGATTCTCGGGGTAAAGGCAGTTTCATTGAGCAGGCGAAAGAAGATCTGGCAGGATGGCCCTGACAAAGAGAACAGGCCGTCAGTGTGGTTGTCAAAGACAGTGTATGTTGCTACTGAGAGGCTCTGCCAGGTCAACTCCATGCCGATGTAGTCGCTGAACATGACATTTGCGAATGGGGCAATGGTCAGGCCGGGCTCCGGCTCGAGCCGGTCTATGCTTCCAAGGAAGCCGCGCGTGAATTTCCCATTGCTGTCATATTCGCGCCGGGTCGAAGCCTCAAGAGAAACATAACTTATACGTATACCTAGCTCCAGACGGTTGTGGACCAGTTCGAACACGTTCTCGTTCATGTCGTCCAGTGTGAGCTCCCAGGGGGCCACGAAGGCGTTGTCGATATCGCGGTTTTCAGGCGCCGCGTGGCACACAATCGACACAAGCATCATGCAGACCAGTCGCGCCGGCCAGCCGCTTACGCCCCTGGCTGGTGGCTTGATGTGAAACTGGCGCATTGGGAGCTCCTCTCGAGAATACAGGGCGGCTTTGTGTTCACGGAAGCGGTGAGCCGTTGGAAATTGGCCGGGGTTTGCCCTGCCACTCTATGCTCTTTGCACGTTCGTACTGAATTCCAGCCTCGTCGTACCGTATGAAGCGGTAAACCCTGTTTGAATCAAGTGACAGGGCGCGATCGGGAATGAGTTCGATGTTTGCGCCGAAGAGTCCCTGATTTACCTCGTGCACCAGCCGGGCCTCGCCAGTGAACTTGGAGCCGAAATTGAAGTCGAAGTCGTCAAAATAGAATACGCAACCGGTCGGAAGAAAGGGAAGCATCCGCTCGAATACGGTGCGGGTCGAGTTGTAGTAGTCACAGTCAACCCACATGAGGATCGGTTTTGAGGCCTTGAACTCGTTCACGACCTCCGGAGTAAGGGTGTCTTCGAAGTAGCCCTTGTGGATCTTGTAGTTCTTGTAGCCCTTCTTTTCGCAATGTTCTTTGAGGATCTCATAGTTGCCGCGGTACTGACCTTCGGCCCAGTCATTGGAAATCAGGCCCTTGTCCTCCTTGTCAGTGGGTGGACGGAGACCTTCGAATGAGTCAAAGGAGTGAACGGTGACCATGTCTTCCATGCCGAGGTAGCGGGTGGCATAGAGCATCTTGGTGTAGGAGTAACCATTTGCAGTGCCGAACTCCAGGATCGAGAAGGGACCCTTGTAGTCGCTCTTGAATTCTTTCAGAATCTCGTAAACCTGCTCCTGGCGGTAGAAACTGCCCGCAAACTTGCGTAGCATGCGCCTTGGCGCGGCCACAAAGTGGAGGAAGACGAATGTCTTGAGCCAGTTACCCGGCAGAATCATGCCGAGCCTGCGCAAGGCTTTCACAAATGGACTACGATCTGGCAATCTTTTCATGATTGGGCCAGAGAATAGCCGTGCCCTTCTGGTAAGGTCAAGCCGCGACTGGTGTGAGTTTTGGCTCTAATTGTCTTCCGGTTGCATCTTTACTGGCAGGGGCGGAGACTTTTGCTCCGGGGTTGATATCGGTGCTTCCGGCAGTGATGGAAGCAGGTTCGAAGTAGTATCTGCGTCGGCGTTGGTGAAGATTGCCTCCAGCGGTTCATCGGCCGGGCCGTTGTATGGCAGCCTTACAATGATCGAACCAGTTTCAATAAATTCAGATGGCTTCTGTGAGGTCATGACAAGGGTGTGGGCTAGGGCGGCGAGAACGGCAACGGCGATAAGTATCGATATCAGCGGAATGAGATTCATCCGGAGCCATGTAAGCAGCGGTTGGGCATAAGCGCGCATTATCCGGCTGTGCCGGTCATCCGAGAGTTTTTCCGGTATGTTGGATGGCATTTGGCCGGCGTGCCGGAGCAGTGCGAATGTCTGTCTGATCTGTTGCGCAGCTTCCCGGCAGGAATCGCACTGTCGCAAATGCTCCCTTATGAGTGACGACTGGGCATCGCCGAGCTCATTTGCCACGAAGGCGGTCAGCAACTCCCGGATCTTTTCGCAGTTAGCCTGCATGCGAGGCGTTTGCGCCGGCCGTCCGGTTTCAGTTTGCCTGTCAGGTTTTCTTGTCATCAGTGCATCCTTCTTTCGCGTCTGAAGTTTCTATCGCAATGGCGAGTTTCTGCATGGCATGGTGGAGAATGTATCCGACATTGCCTTCGCTCAGTCCGGTAATCTGCGCAATCTCCTTGTAGCTTCTATCCTCGTACACCTTCAGGGTCACGATCTGCTGTTCCCGCAGGCTCAGTGACTTAAGGAAGATAGCCGCTTTTTCGGCCGAGTCGCTGACGGGAAGAGCCATCTGGATATCACCGGTGTCCTGTTCGGCCTCGACAGCATGGCGGGACAGGAAGAAACTGCGCCTCGACTCTCTGCGGATATGGTCAACTGCGAGATTGTGAGTTACACGATAAAGCCATGCGGAGAGCTCGGCCGGAGAGCGATTGGTATCCTGATTCCACCGCAGGGACAGCTTTATGAAAGTGTTCTGGACTATATCCTGCGAGGCATCCGAATTCGAAACGAAGCGTGCAGCGTACCTCAGGAGGGGCGCTTCGAACTTCTGCACAATGTCTTCGAACGAAGCGGCGACTGGTGCGCCACTGCTTTGACCCTCATCGTTCATAGTATGCAGGGTACCAATCATGCACCGGAAAGGGAAGCACTGTTAGCAGGGTGGAATAGCGGATGTGGTTATACCCGACGGGACAATGGCTGCAACACCTAATCGCAGCTGCGCCCCGGACTTTCCTGCGGCATCAAGGTTACTACGCCGGTTATGCTTAGTCTGGATGCACAGAAGATGCATCGGCGATCCGTTCGGCTGCTTCTTTCTTGAGTTTCTTCAGCTTGCCGGAAAGACTTATCTTCTTGATTGCCGACATGCGGTCAACCAGAAGGATTCCCTGAAGGTGGTCGAGTTCGTGCTGCACGGCGCGAGACAGTAATCCTTTTGCGCGGAAGGTCTGTTGCTTTCCCGAGAGATCCAGGTACGCGGCAGTGACTTCCGCTGCCCTGGATACTGATACGAATATCTCCGGAAGACTGAGACATCCTTCCTCGCACGATTCTGTCCCGGCAGTCTCGATGATCTCCGGATTGATCATAACCAGGGGCATCGGTACATCAACACATTCTGGCGGGGCATCTTCCGGGTTTCTGCTGGCTGTATCGATTACGCACACTGCAACCGTTTCACCCACCTGCTGGGCGGCTAGACCGATTCCGTTGCGAGCGCGCATTGTGACCAGCATATCCTCGACCAGGTCCCGGATGCTCTCATCGATCCTGGCCACTTTCCGAGCCTTCTCGCGCAGCACAGGGGTTCCGAATACGACAACCTCGCGGACGACAGGTATTCTTTTCTTGGCCGATGTCATGTTTTGATAATATCAGTTAAGCTGGGCAGACTTCAATTCAATTGCCATTATTGTGCCTTGCGCAGTCGTACAATGTCGCCGGCCGTAAATACTTGCCTGGTACCGGCAGAATCAATCAGGCAAATCGCCCCGGTGTTGTCCATTCCGTCATACTTGCCGCTGACTGCCCCATGTGGGCCTTGAACTTCAATTGTATGACCCGCGAGCCAGTCATGATGCGCCCACTCATTAGCTACCCACTCGAAACCGTCATGAGCGACCTTGTCAAAGGCTCTCTGTAGGCTGACGATGAGCCGTTTGCGCACATCGTGTACTGCAAATTCGCTATTCCGGCAGATACGCAGTGAAGTTGCGGTCTCTTCCAGACCGGCTTTCCGGAGGTCCTCGCTAGTAACGTTGACGTTGAGGCCTATGCCGAGGACTATGGTTTCCGAGGCTGTCTCCAACTCTGCAAGAATGCCGGAGATCTTTTTTCCGCCGGCGATTACGTCGTTAGGCCATTTCATCATGCACTGCAGGCCGCAGGCCGCAACGGTCTCGCGCACGGCAAGGGCGGCTACAAAGCCGGTTGCGTGGATCAGTCCGGTCTTCACATTGGGGGGGCGAAGGATTGTTGAAATGGTCAGACCGCGGTCGTGCGGGGCGAGCCACTCCCTGGAAAACCGGCCCTTGCCGGCCGTCTGCATTGCCGCATTTATGACGTCCCCATTCTTGCAGCGAGTGAGATTGTCCAAGGCCCACCGGTTGGTGGACGGGAGCGAGTCGAACAAAAGAAGTCGACCTCCCCACATGCCGCCGTGTTCAATTGTTACGAATTCAGTCTTCATTTGGGTCTATCCATGGCGCTTGACATGGCACTGTATTGTGATGCTGAATAGATCATTGTTATAATACTGACGAAGCGGCAAGGTCCGCAATCGAGCATCAATAGCCGCAGCGGCCGGAAAAAGCACGAAAAGATTAGGTCTTTCGAGGATGAATCGATACACCACATTTTGTCTATCGGCTGCAGTGGCGATTCTGGCGGCATTGAATGCGGCTGCGCTTGGTCCGCATGAAGTGCTGCTTCTGGTGAACACCAATTCCCAGCGCTCGATTGACATTGCTGCCGAATATGCGCGGTTGCGAAGCGTGCCTGGCATTAATGTCGTGAAACTGGGGATTCCGATGGAGCAGGGAGTCTTCCCGGTCGGGATATCCGCAGAGGATTTCACGCGCCGTATCTGGGTGCCGGCAAACGAGGCGGTCAAAGATCGCGGGATAGGCGATCATGTCCTCGTCTGGATCTATTCGGTGGATTTCCCGACCAAGGTTACCATGACTCCGCAGGTGTCAATAAATGGCATGACCTTTATGCGAAACAAGCCGGTCGAGGCGGCATTGATTAGCAATGGAGCCTGGCGCTCGCCGCTGTTTACGAGCCCGATCAACGCCGGTGGCGGCGGGGTCTCGCCATCGCAGTCATTCGATGTCTCCCGTGCATGGCTCGGGGACGACATGCCATTGCCGAGTATGATGCTTGGATATGCCGGCGAAAGAGGAAATTCAAAGGAGGCTATTCTCGATTGCATTGAGAGTGGAGTTAAGTCGGACAGGACCCGGCCGACAGGGACGGTTTACTTTGTTACAGGGGGCGATATACGATCCAAGGCACGTGAGTGGCAGTTTCCTGTAGCGAAACAGAGGTTGCTGACGATGGGAGTGGCATCGGTGGTAACGAACAGTATGCCGCCCGGTCAGACGAATATTCTCGGAATGATGGTCGGACTGGCTGATCTTGTGCCACGGCAGTTCGGGCGGTTTCTGCAGGGTAGCATTGCGGATCATCTTACCAGCTGTGCCGCCGATTTTCAGACTCCTGTGCAGACGAAGCTCGCCGCATGGATCGAGGCAGGGGTTGCAGTGTCTTCAGGTACAGTGGTTGAGCCGATGGCTTTGTGGACCAAGTTTCCGTGCGCGTGGATATATGTTCACTACGCAACCGGCTGTACTGCGATTGAAAGCCTTTATCAGGGGGTGAGTTGTCCGCTTCAGCTTCTCTTTGTCGGCGAACCGCTGGCATGTCCATGGGCGCCTGATGCATCGATGACTCTGACTGGACTTGAAGCGACAGTGGTGTCAGGGATCGTGGCGGTAAGAGCGAGTGTTGCATCGCGAGCAGATCGGACTTTTTCGCGGTGCATGTTCCTGCTGGATGGCCGGACCATTCCGGGGGCTTCCGGCATCAAGGCGACGCAGGCTGGCGGTGGTAATGCCATCGAGATAGACACATCTTCGCTATCCAACGGGCCTTATGTGCTCCGGGCGGTTGCGTATAGTACAGGTTCGGTCCACAGTCAGGTATTCACTGAGAAGGCGTTCGTTGTGAAGAACGGGAAGTAGTGGACACTCAAGTGCGTGCCGAGTCTGCTGGTCCAGGGTCAGCACGCACTCTTTTTTCTCAGTCCAAGTTGCCGTTGCTCAGTCCGATCGGCATTGCGGCCGGCCGCTGGCATGTGGTCTTGAGCATTACGTGGCGTCCCTTTGTTGACGCATCGTGTACAGCGTGCATGACGTCAAGAACGTGAGAGGCAAGTTCGCCATTTGCCCTGTGTGTCCGGCCTTTGTTCATAATAGCTTTGGCCATATCCGCAACAGCGATGCCCCGTACGTTCTCGGAGTAGCCATGGGTGAGGGGGACGTCCTGCCATTGTCCGTCACCGGACGTGCGCACTCTGACCGGGCCACCGAAGCCGTTGGGGTCAGGCACCTGCAGCGAGCCCTTAGTGCCGTATATCTCGATGCATGGCAGAGAGTGGCCCCATATATCGAAGCTGGTTATGATTGTTGCCACAGCGCCGGATGCAAAGTCGATCACTCCGGCAACATGCGTCGGTACTTCCACCTGGACCACCTGGCCGCGCTTCTTTTCGCTGGTGATGGTGCGTGTGGGGAATGTGATGCGCGCCGAGCCTGTTACCCGTTTTGCCGGGCCGAGAAGGTTGATGAGCGCAGTGATGTAGTACGGGCCCATGTCAAACATGGGGCCGCCTCCGACTTGGTAGTAGAATTCCGGATCCGGGTGCCAGCTCTCGTGACCGTGGCACATCATGAAGGCTGTGGCGGCGACTGGTTCGCCGATTACGCCGTCGTCAATAAGCTTCCGGCAGGTCTGAATGCCCGCGCCCATGAACGTATCAGGCGCGCCACCGACAAGGACGCCTTTTTCCTTCGCGAGTGCCAGCATCTTTTCTGCATCTTTGCGCTTGATGGCAAGAGGCTTCTCGTTGTGTACGGATTTCCCTGCCTTGAGCGCCTGAAATGCGACCTTTGCGTGATTGAGTGGCTGGGTCAGGTTGACAACAATCTTGATTTCAGGGTCTGAAAACAGAACCTTGTTGGATACAGCCCTTACGCCTACGAACTCAGCCGCTTTGGCCTTGGATCGCTCCTTGATCAGGTCAGAGCACGCGACAACCTCAAGAGTGCCGCTGAACAGCCGGCACATGTTTGAAAAATAGATTCCGCTGATACATCCACAGCCAACAACACCGACCTTCACTGTTTCCATCTTTGCCTCCATTTTTGCAGATATGCAGCGGGCGCTACCAGTGGTTCGCCCCACAAAAAGAAACGCGTAATGGATACTACCCGGTCATTGAAAATGCAAGCGGATTCCGGGGGAGCAACTGCGATTAGGTGTCGTGGAAGCCGGTACAGAGGGGCTTCCGCAAGAGCTGCGGAGACGACCAGCGCTCCCGTCTTGTCACCGTCGTGAAGCCCCCAGCGCA
>JBAXMA010000044.1:0-14376 GCA_037134535.1 bacterium | reverse complement strand
GTGTGGCTCTATATCATCGCAAGCGCAGTCTTTACACGCTACGGACAGTTGCTGGGGTTGACGAAGTTTGAGTTCGGTCTGCTGGCGGCGCTGCCGTTTGCGGCAAGTGTGATCCAGGTCCCGGTGAGTTACCTCGTCGAACGATTCGGACACCATAAAGCGGTGTTTGTGATTGGAGGAATGCTGCACCGAGCAACATGGGTACTGATCGCGCTTATTCCCATGATGTTGCCTCACGATTTGTGGGCCGTTGGCCTCCTGACGTTGGTTTTTCTTTCTGCGGCATTGGGGAGTGTGCCCGTGCCTGTGTGGTATACCTGGATGGGTGAACTTGTCCCGGCAAGCATCCGCGGCCGGTATTTCTCCCGCCGCACACAAATTGGACAGGTTGTCGGTCTGGCTGTTACTTTGGCGGTAGGTTTTCTGCTGGACCTTGCCGTAAAAATGGGGCCGATGGCTGTGCTTGAGACTGCAATGATTCTGATGGCTGTTGCCGGTTTGATGGGAATGTGTGATTTTCTTTTCTTTCTGCCAGTCAGGCCACCCTCCAAACCACAGCCTGATACCAGGGTGGCAGTCAAGGATATGCTTTTTCAACCCCTGGCCGACCGCAACTTCAGGTATTTCCTGGGCTTCACCGCCACAATGACCTTCGGTACTGTGTTCCTTGGCCAGTTTCTCTGGCTCTACGTGTTTGATGTCCTTAAGGCGACAAACACTCGTGCAAACAGTCTGCTGGTGCTGATTCCCCTGATAGTTACCATGATCAGTGTTTCGATATGGGGCAGATTGATGGACCGTTTCGGCCGGAAACCGGTGCTCATAATTTGTGGATTGATGGTTGTTCTCGGCAGCATTGCCTGGATATTTGTGACACCAACGCTTATGTGGCCGGGCTACATTATGGTTGTTGTGGCAACGTTTGCATGGCCTGGTATTGAACTGGCCAATTTCAACATTCTGCTGGGAATGTGCGAGTCCCTGCGGGGACGCAAGTATCGCATGGGCTACATAGTAGTATTCAATATGGTCGGAGCAATTGCCGGATGCAGCAGCGGTATATTCGGTGGTGCGATTGCTGAATGGCTCAAGGATTGGCATGGAACGCTGTTGGGGTTCCAGCTGACGTATCATGGGGTTCTGTTTATTGTTTCCGGCGGCCTCCGGCTGGCCGCCCTTGCATGGCTCATTGGCCTTGTTGACGAGCGCGCTTACGGTGCGCGGGAGACGTTGAGGTACATGGCGAATGAGTTGTTCTCCAATCTCCAGCAGGCGGCCGCTGTTCCTTTCCGGCTGGCAGGTCTGGTAGGACGCTGGACGTACAAACTGAATCCGCGCCGGCCATCCAACCGGAAACGCAAGTGAGCTGGTACAGTCTGCCGGTGACAGAACGAAGTGCTGTGTTGAAGCAATCTGTCTAACCGGGTTCTAACAAATCTTTGCTTCATTTTCTGGCGGCAGGCGGGTACTATATGCGGCGTTGATCTGAGTTTGTTTGATGCGGATTGGAAAAGTGCACATGTCGAAGAAGACCATATTCATCGTCGAGGACGAAGAGGACATTCTAGACCTGCTAAAGTACAACCTGACCAGGGAAGGTTATACGGTGGCAAGCGCCTCTGACGGTGCGGAAGCAGTGAAAGCAATCCAGCGCAAGATGCCCGACCTCATTCTTCTGGACCTGATGCTGCCCGGTCTGGACGGCCTTGAAGTCTGTCGGATGCTGAAGAAAGATCAGAGGACCGAGGCTATTCCTATAGTCATGGTGACAGCCAAGGGGACTGAGACCGATGTTGTTGCGGGTCTCGAACTGGGTGCTCAGGACTATATTGCGAAACCATTCAGCATGAAAGTGCTTGTCGCACGCGTCAGGACCATTCTGCGCAGAAAGCAGGAACAACCCTCTGAGAGGGATGCCGTTGTCAAAATTCGCGATATCGTGATAGATCCCGGTCGCCATGAGGTCCTTGTCAAAGGCAAGGGTGTGGAGTTGACATTCTCGGAATTCAGCATTCTTCATTTCCTCGCGGGCCGGCCAGGCCGGGTAATGACACGTGAGCAGATTGTCGATGCGGTCCGTGGTGCGGATTATGCCGTTACCGACCGCGCAGTAGATGTTCAGATAGTGGGGCTTCGTAAGAAACTTGGCGTACGTGCCGATTACATAGAAACGGTGCGTGCAGTCGGATATCGTTTCAGGGAATAGGCTTATGCGTTTACTATGGCGTGTCTATATCTGTTTTCTCCTTTGCATAGTTCTGGCGCTTGCCGTCATGGGCTGGTATGTGGATCGATCATTGCAACAGTTTCATCAAGAGCGGATTGCTGATGAGCTCCTTATCAGGGCAAGAGTGTTTGCGAATGAACTGGCACCTGTGCTTTCCGAATGGAAAGAGGCAGACATCGACAAACGTTGCAAGGAGGTTGGCCGCCTGACTCAGTCCAGGGCAACAGTCATCCTGCCGGACGGTAAGGTGATAGGTGATTCCAATGAGAGCCCTTCACGCATGGAAAATCACAGCGACCGGCCTGAGGTTGCCCAGGCCTTGGCCGGACAGCCCGGCAGATCTGTGCGCTTCAGTGATACAATCCGCCGTAATCTCATGTATCTCGCTGTCCCGGTGAAGCGCGGTGACGTGGTCGTTGCTGTTGTGCGGTGCTCTGTCCCGCTGTCTGTCATTGATGAGGCCTTGAGCAAGGTCTACCAGCATATTGCTTACGGCGGCATTGCCATGGCGGCTTTGTCCGCACTGCTGGCGTTCTACCTTTCACGCAGAATCAGCCGGCCGCTGGAAATGCTCCAGCGTGTGACTATGAGACTTGCGGAGGGCGATCTGGATGCTCGCGTTACACTGACGGAAGGCGGCGAGACAGGGTCTTTCGCCAGGGCTCTGAATCAGATGGCGGCACTGCTGAAGGAACGGGTGGATACCCTTGCCCGGCGAAGCAATGAACAAAAGGCGGTTTTGTCCAGTATGGCCGAGGGAGTCCTGGCAATTGACACCAATGAACGGATTATTGATCTCAACCAGTCAGCGGCATTGCTCCTTGATCTCGTGCCCGGTCAGGCGCGAGGCCGGAGTATACAGGAGGCGGTCCGAAATCTTGACCTGCAGACATTTATCAAAACGACGCTGCTGACGACAGATCCCAACGAGGCAGACATTGTGGTGCATGGCAATATTGAGCGAAGTCTGCAGCTGCATGGTACGGCTTTGACTGATGCGGTTGGTGTCAAGCTTGGCATACTTGTTGTATTGAATGACGTAACCCGGCTGAAACGGCTGGAGACAATCAGGCGGGAGTTTGTGGCCAACGTGTCGCATGAGTTGAAGACTCCTATTACTACACTTAAAGGATGTGTTGATACCATGTCGGATAACGCTGCCCTCAGCAAGGAGGATGCCGACAGATTTCTAGGCATGATGCGGAGGCACGTTGAGCGACTGGATGCTAGTGTAGAGGGTTTGCTCACATTATCCAGAATAGAGCACGACACCGAGCATGCCACACTGCCCACCGAAGTCGGTTTGATCTGCGATGTGTTACGTGAAGCTGTTCAGGCGTTTGCACGTGCGGCTGAGGAGAAAAATATGGTCGTCGAGCTGCAATGTCCCGGGGATCTTGCGGTGCCACTTAACGCCAAACTGCTCGATCACGCCGTCGGGAATCTGATCGACAACGCCATTAAGTATAGCGGATCGGGGACTCGTGTTATAGTTTCTGCCGCAGTGGCGGGTGATTGGGTTGAGATCAGAGTAGCTGATCATGGACCGGGTATAGAGAAGAAGCATCTTGAGAGGATATTTGAACGCTTTTACCGTGTCGACTCGGCTCGCAGCAGGGGTCTTGGCGGCACCGGGCTCGGACTAGCGATCGCGAAGCATGCGACCATGGCGCATCGTGGCAGTATTTCGGTCGAAAGTACTTCTGACAAGGGGAGTGTTTTCAAGATCCGGATACCGATCCTGATACCCGGCCGGTAGCGGTGCGACCGGCCGGTTTTAGCTCTAACACAATCCTAACACGATCGTAGTTGTCCCCTGATACGGTTCTCGACTATTTTGTACACCATAAATTTTTGAAGTCGTGATGATCTGACAACGGCCGAAGTAATACAAGAGGGGTGTGGAATATGAGTAAGATGAAATGCTCAGAGATACATAAACTGACTGGGAAGCCTGTAGTGCTGCTGCTTGCCGCCTGTCTGGCAGTTTCCGGGTGCGGAGGTGAAAAACGCGAGCACACCGATGTTGCCCCACGGAAGCAGGTTGTAGCCGTTTCAGGCTCGGACACAATGGTCAATCTTGCCCAGATGTGGGCCGAGGCCTACGGAAAGAAGAAGCCGTCGGTGAAGGTGGAGGTATCCGGGGGCGGGTCAGGGGTAGGCATCAGAGACCTCATGCAGGGCGTGGTGCAAGTGGCCAACAGCAGCCGTGACATTGAACCCTCAGAAAGGGATCAGATCACGAAGAAGTCCGGCAAGCCGCCCATAGAGACCATCGTGGCGCATGATGGCATAGCAATCTACGTTCATAAAGACAATCCAATGGAGTCCATTACCCTCGACCAACTTGCGAAGATCTTCCGTGAAGACGGCGACGTTGATCGCTGGTCGCAATTGGGTGTGAAAGTTTCGTCCAGGGACGGGAAAGACGACATCATCCGGGTAAGTCGGCAGAACAGTTCTGGCACATACCTGTATTTCAGGGAACACGTCCTCAAGAAGAAGGATTTTAAGGCCGGTTCAATGGATATGTCAGGCTCGAAGGAAGTTGTGGAACTGATCGCCCGCACCAAGACGGCAATCGGCTATAGCGGCATGGGGTATGCGACCAAGGACGTGAAGATGTTGAAGATTGCTACGGCTGATAATGCTGCTGGTTTCGAGCCCACTGTTGATAACGTCCTGAAGAGCTTGTACCCGTTGTCCCGTTCGCTGTATATGTGCACAGCCGGTGCGCCGGACGGTGAGACTAAGAACTACATAGACTGGATCCTGTCTTCTGATGGTCAGAAGATTGTTGCCGAAGCTGGCTATGTTCCTGTCGGCCCGGCGAAGTAGACATTCGCCCTGGTGGAGAAGCCGATGAGCAATGCAACCACACCGAGCGGCGCCGGTGGCAGGCGACGTGGCCGGCCTGGTATCAGGGCGCTCATGTCGTTGCTCAGTGAGCGCACTATCGTCTCACTCGTCTACCTGTGCGGAATCAGCTCCATCATCTTTGTCTTTGGTATCATCTTCTTTGTCACCAGGGAGGGGTACCCCTTTCTTCGTGACATTTTCGACTTCAAGCACTTCTTCGCCAGCGCGGAATGGTTTCCAACTTCGGACGGAAACAAGAGGTATGGGATTCTGGCGCTCGTGAGCGGAACCCTGAGCGTTACGCTAGTGTCCATGCTCATCGCTGTTCCATTCGGGTTCGGCACTGCGATCTTCCTCTCACAGTTCTGCGGCAGGAAAGTCCGGGAGTCGCTGAAGATTCTCATTGAACTTCTTGCAGCGGTTCCGTCCGTTGTATGGGGGTTCATTGGTCTTATGGTTATGAATCCGCTTTTAGTGAAATTAACGGGCGCACCCATGGGACTGAATGTCCTGAATGCGGGAATCGTGGTCGGGCTTATGAGCGTTCCGATAGTCGTCTCGATATCGGAAGATGCGATTCGTGCGGTACCCGATGGTTTTGTGGAGGCAGCTGAGGCCCTTGGAGCTACTAAGTGGCAGACTCTGTGCAGGGTCATTCTTCCGGCTGCCAAGAGCGGGCTCCTTGCCGCCGGACTGCTGGGCGTTGGCAGGGCAGTCGGCGAGACAATGGCGGTCCTTATGTGTACCGGCCACTCGATCAGGATACCGTTTGACGGGACTGCTCCCTTTATTCACGTCCTGATGCCAGTGCGTACACTCACGGCAACCATTGCAGCGGAGCTTGGTGAAGCCCCTCGTCTTGACGCGCTGGCTGACGGTTCATTTCCGTCCGGGGCTCGCCACTATCAGGTTCTTTTCGTGATCGGGCTTGTACTGTTTGTCATAACATTCGCGATCAATCTGATTGCCGACCTGGCAGTGAAGGGTGTTGGGAGGAAACGATGACAGACGGAATGCTCCAGCCGGTGGGTCCACTCTTTGCGGAAACTGCGCACACCCGCGGCAGGCTCCGGGTTCAGCGGATCATGGCCATCCTGTTCGGCCTGATGTGTGCAGCCATGCTGATTCCACTCATGGTGCTGGTTTCTTATCTGGTTGTCCGAGCCTGGCCGGTGCTGAACTGGGACTTCCTGGTGGATGTTCCGCGGAGCGGAATGCGGGCAGGCGGAATCTGGCCGGCGCTTGTTGGTACCTGCTATGTGGTGGTTATATCGCTTTGTGTTTCTGCGCCGATAGGCGTTATGGCCGGAATCTATCTGAATGAGTACGCGCGCGAAAACTGGTTCTCGCGTGTTGTTCACATGGCCGTGGTAAACCTTGCCGGGGTTCCGAGTATAGTTCATGCGCTTTTCGGGGTGGGTGCCTTCGTCCTTTTTGCCGGCATGGGCAAATCCGTGCTGGCCGCATCCTGTACAGTGGCGATCATGACATTGCCGGTCATCATAGTAGCTACCAAAGAGGCACTGGCGTCTGTGCCGAAGTCGTTTCGCATGGCCTGCTGGAACCTCGGCGCGACCCGGTGGCAGACCATCAGGACGATCGTTCTCCCGAACTCTGTTGGTGGTATACTGACCGGTGTAATACTCGAAGTCTGCAGGGCGGCCGGCGAGACGGCTCCAATCATGTTTACAGGAGTCGTGTTCTATAAGGCCGTTGAACGGGGTGATATCCTGCCATACCGGGTTTCCGAGCAGTTCATGGCCCTTTCTTACCATTTACACGCTATTTCGACCCAGGTCCCGGGGATGCCGGAACCCATGCTCTATGCTACTGCCGTGGTACTCCTGGGCTTTGTGTTGGTATTTAACAGCGTCGCCATAGTCCTTCGCACCAGGATCAGGAGCCGGAAGAAATGGTAACAGCGGTACCAATGGCATCTAATAAGATACAGATCCGCGACCTCAGCGTATCGTATGACGGGGTGGCCGCGCTCAGGAATGTAACCATCGATGTTCCGCGAAACAAGGTGTTCTCCATTATTGGCCCGTCGAATTCGGGCAAGACGACCCTTTTGAAGGCAATCAATCGCACCCTCGAGTTTACTCCTGGTGTCTCAGTCAAAGGTCAGGTGTTGGTTGATGATGAGGACACCAGTCGTATGTGGAATGTTTACGAACTGCGGCGGAGGATTGGAATGGTTTTCCCGCTGCCGGTCGGCCTGCCGCTTTCTGTCTATGACAACGTGGCCTATGCTCCGCGCCGGGCCGGCGTAAACGACAGGGGCATACTGGACGAGATCGTTGAACGTTGCCTCACACAGGCCGCGCTTTGGGATGAGGTGAAAGACCGGATGAAGTCGCTCGGTACAATGCTGTCGGGTGGCCAGCAGCAGCGGCTTACGCTTGCCCGCGCGTTGTCGCATTCGCCCGAGATCCTCTGTCTGGATGAGTTTTCGATTGCTATCGATCCGGTCACGACCATGCGGATTGAGGACGTGCTGATAAATCTCAAGGAAAACATGACCATCATTCTGGTCACGAATCTGGTCCAGCAGGCTCGCAGGCTTGGTGACATGACGTGTTTCATGAACAAGGGAGCAGTTGTAGAGTGGGGACCTACGGAGAAGATGTTCTCAGATAACCCGGACAGCAGGCTCACTTTCGACTACATTCACGGCGTGTTCGGTTAGATTCGACCATGGAGAGATGAATGAGTCAGTAACGGACCATGGAATCGGAAATGATTGCTCTTGATTCATGAGTGGCAGATCATATTGGTGACACAGATGGAAAAACATACTTACAGCATTGAAACAGACGGCCTGAACCTGTGGTACACCAAATTCCAGGCTCTGCGGAATGTCACTGCCCGCATCAGGCATGGCATGATCACCGCACTGATCGGCCCCTCGGGCTGCGGGAAGACCACCTACCTCAGGTGCTTCAACCGCATGAATGAGCGGTTTGCCGGAGTGCGGATTGAGGGTCAGGTAAGGATCATGGACAGGAATATCTACGATCCCGATGTCTCCCTGATCGAGTTACGTAAGGCGATTGGCATGGTGTTTCAGCGGCCCAATCCAATGCCGCTTTCGATTTTCGACAATGTGGTTTTCGGCCTCAGAATTCATTCGCCCAGGGGCGCCGTCAGCCGGCAGCAGGACAAGGACGCAGTCGAGAAGGCTCTGAAGGAGGTGTTCCTGTTCGATCAGGTAAAGGATCACATGAAGCGGAAGGCTACGGAGCTTCCGCTTGAACAGCAGCAGAAGCTTTGTATTGCCAGGCTACTACCGCTGAAGCCGGATATTCTGCTGATGGATGAACCATGCTCTGCTCTTGACGCAGAGGGAATAGAGGCCATAGAGAATCTGTTGCGGACCTTGAAGGAACGTTATACAATAGTGATAGTCACTCATAATATGGCGCAGGCGCGCCGGCTGAGCGATGAATGTATATACATGTTGAACGGCGAGATGATTGAGCATGCGGCAACTGCTGACCTGTTCATGACGCCAAAAGATCAGCGAACTGAAGAATACATCGAAGGCCGATACGGCTGAAGCAATAGAGGGGAACCAGGATTATGTCGAAGCAATTTGACCTTGAACTTGATGCATTGAGAAGGAAACTGATGACCATGGGCGCCATGGCCGAGCAGATGGTCTGCGACACCACGGCCATGCTGATCGAGCGGAACATGGCGATTTTCGAGCCCGTAATAAAGGCGGAAGATTGCATGGACGCAATGCAGAGGGATCTTGATGAAGACTCGGTGAGATTGATCAGCCTTTACAGCCCAGTGGCCGCCGATCTGAGGGGGCTCCTGATGGCTACTCGCATTACATCTGAGCTTGAAAAGATTGCTGATAAGACCATGGATATCGGCTTCTATGCCAAGACCCTGTTCAAAGAGCCGCAACTCAAGCCGCTCATCGACATACCCAAAATGGCTGACATCGCTGTGGCCATGCTGAAGAAGGTTCTGGATTCATACACCGAAGGGTCTGCGGAAAAAGCGATGGACGTCATCAAGATGGATGATCAGGTTGATGAACTGAACGATCAGCTTTTCAGAGAGCTGATGACTTATGTTCAGGACGATGTGAAGGCTGTCAATCGAGTGCTTGAACTTGTGCTGATTGCGCGGGCCTATGAGCGCATCGGCGACCATGCTGTGAATATTGCGGAAGATGTGGTGTACATGGTTAAGGGCAAGGATATCCGCCACATAAAGGGCGAAATCTGATCCGGCTGTTCATGCAGCAGGAACTCTTTCATTGCAACTGCTCCGCCCCTGCCTGAGAAATCACTGCTGATACTTGTATTCGGTCTTTTTGAGCTGCAAGCTCGCACCTGCTCATTGGCGCACCGCTGTGTGGTCGTCCGGTTTTCTGCTCTGATCTCCGCCCTCCCTTCTTTCAGTCTAACCAAGTTCTAACTGTCTCCTCATACTAGTCTCACTCCAGTTTGTTCAACTGATTACATGAAACGAAGAGAAAAGAACGGAACCGGCGGCGATGAGAGGGTAGCATGAAACGAGCACAGCGCATATTTGTTGATGATGGTTCACCAGAAGCGTCCGAGTTTGAGAATAACTTCATATCATATTACCCGGACGACCCGGGAAGTTGCGAACGGGCATTTGCTGAAGCGAGGGCTCGCCTGAGCAAAAAGACCACTGATGTCTTAGCTGCAGACGCGCATTTCACGCCGCGATCTGTCAGAGAAATCCCGGTTAAGAGCAGGCGATTTCGAGACGGTGCCTCGAGGCGTCGTGGAGCTTCATCATTGTGGAACAAGTTTGCGAGAGCAGTGTCGCGCGTTTTCAGTCGCTTCAACAGGTCCGCTGGCGACGGCAGTCGTAGATCACGCCGAAGTGGCTTCATGACCATGGGCCGTTCCATGCACAGTTCTAACAGGAGGCTCATAACTCCCTAACAAGGAAATGTTCTGCTGAAAACGTTCGAGATACAAAAGGTCAGAGTCAAACAGAAAGGAACAGGGAAGATGAAACAGGCGAAGATGGTAATGGCAGGAGTGTTGGTGTTGGCTGGTATGAGTGGAGCTGGCGTGGCGCAGACAGCTGCGCCCCAGGCGGCGGCACCGGTCGTGCCGAAAACGTGGGTCGATTCGCTTACGATCAAGGGCGATCTGAGGTACAGGTACGAGGTTATAAATGATGACTCGAAACTGGATGCTAACAAGGAAACCTATAAGCGACAGCGTGACCGGATTCGTGCGCGTATTGTGGCGGAGGCTAAGGCCAATGATAACCTGAAGGCTGTTGTTGGACTGAGTACCGATGAAGGCAACCCGACAGGTGACCCGATCTCGGGAAATCAGACGCTGACCGGCGCCGGCAGCAAGAAGCCTATCTTCGTGGATCTGGCGTATGTCGACTACAACTTCTTCGGCGATAACCCGAACGAGCTGCACGCTCTGGCCGGCAAGATGAAGAACCCCTTCATCACACTGCCGAACGACCTGATGTGGGATCCTGACCTGACTCCCGAGGGCCTGGCCTTGAAGGGGCAGCTGAACTTGACCGACTTCGCAACAGTGTTTGCGAACGGCGGATACATCTGGGTGCAGGAACGCTCCGGTAACGTCAATGGTGACAGTACCATGTTTGGCGCACAGTTGGCAGGAAAGCTCGAGTTCATGCCCGAACTCTCACTGACAGTCGGTGTAGGCTATAATGGCTACAAGAACATCCAGGGATTCGATGTAGTGGACTACGTGACGCCGGCAGGTTCCTATGGCAATAGCACCATGAACGGCACCGTGAGCGGCAGCACCACGAACAAGGCGTGGAAATCTGAATTCACTCCTCTGATGTACTTCGCACAAGTTGATGCGTTTGTCGTTGGCACCCCGGTCGCGGTGTTCGCACAGGGCCTCAACAACAATAAGGCCGATACCCTGAATAAGGGACTTCTTTACGGCATCTCAATAGGCAAGGCAAAGAATCCTCAGACATGGGAAATCGGTTACAGCCACGCGAAGGTTGAAAAGGATTCCACTCTGGGCATGTGGGGAGATTCCGACAGATGGGGCGGCGGTGCGGATGGCCAGGGCCACAAGGTTTACGGCAAGTACCAGATTATGAAGAACCTCCAGGCCGGAGTAACCTACTTCAAGGACGAAAAGGTTATCTCGGATTCTGCGAAGACCAAAGACTACGACAGGCTGCAGGTTGATCTCGTGGCAACGTTCTGAGGAGAAGGTTGTCCTGAGTCAATGGAGCTGAGATGTTCCCGTCACGTGTAATAGTCAGAATGACAGCCGATCGGTGATTACGGGGTGCGAGGCGACCTGACTGATGTGACTGGAGAAGCACGGGACGGGAACTCTCTGTAATGATGTGTGAGTTGTCTGAACAGATAACAAGAAGTAGAAGGACTGACAAAATGAAAAAGCGACTTGGAAAAGTGGTTGCAGTGGTTGTGGCGATTGGAGTTGGAGCGGGCATTGCTTTAGCCGGCGATGCGAACAAGATCGTTGTTGATGGTTCGACCACGGTCGGCCCGATAGCGAAGGCATTTGCCGAGTACTATATGGCAAAGCATCAGGGCGCGAGTATCACAGTGAGCGAATCGGGAAGTGGAAATGGTGCAAAGAGCCTTATTAATTCCACTTGCGATGTGGCTACCATGTCGCGGCCCATGAAGAACTCGGAGAAGAAGGCGGCGCAGGATGCTGGCGTCATGGTTATAGAGAAAACTGTGGCCATGGATGGGATTGCGATAATTGTGCATCCCAGCAATCCGGTAGCGAATCTGACGCTCGACCAGATCAAGGCCATTTACGCTGGCAAGATCAAGAACTGGAAAGAGTTGGGCGGGGCAAACTTGCCGATAGTGGTGATCAGTCGTGATACCAGCAGCGGGACATACGAGAGTTTTCAGACACTTGTAATGGGCAGTGATAAGATCGGGGCGAATGCCGAGTATGTCGGTAGCGGCGGCGCGATCAGGCAGCGCGTGTTGAACACGGATGCTGCCGTCGGATATGTCGGTATTGCCTTCACTGAGGGTGTAAAGGCGCTGACCGTCAACAATATCACGATCTCGCCGGAAACCGTTACAAGCAAGAAATACCCGGTCGCACGGCCGCTGTTTATGTATACGAATGGGCGGCCGAAGGACGGCACGCCGCTCAGTGAGTTTGTGAACCTGAGCGATACGCCTGAAGGCAAGAAGATCATTGAGGATACAGGGTTTGTGGCCTTGAAGTAGCGGGGGCGGATCGACTTGAGTGTAAGGCGGTCGGCTGGCAGGAGAGCCCCGACCGCCTTTATTGTCTGAACGGTGTGAAATGATAACCATGAACGTCAGTACCGCTAACCGAAGTCAGCGAGAGGTGCCGTCTCTGCTCATTGGGCATAGCGCGCAGCGCAGGAAGCGCATTGCCGCAGCAGTGGGCCAGGGATTTCTTCTGACGGTCACATCGCTTTCCACGCTGGCTGTTCTTTTCATATTCTATTTCATTGCCCGTGAGGCATTGCCTTTCTTCCGCATTGAAGGTGTGGTTGAGTTCTTCACGAGCTGCAAATGGTATCCTTCCGCGTCGCCGCCCGAGTTCGGGGCTCTCGCCATATTTGCCGGCAGCGCACTTGTGACGGTTGGTGCTATCGTTGTCGCGGTACCCCTGGGTGTTGCAGCGGCGATTTGCCTGAGCGATGTTCTTCCTTTCGCTCTGCGCCAGGTGGTCAAGCCAGTTATCGAAATCCTGGCTGCAATACCTTCAGTGGCATACGGATTCTTTGCGCTGGTAGTGCTCGCGCCATATCTTCAGCAGGACGGGGGACCGTTACTGGGCGTCGCTGTCTGGATAATCGGAGTACCAGTGCTCGGGCTGGGAGTTGTCGTCATTGCCGATCTGGCGACTGGAAGATTCGCGGATCGGGTACGGCCCTATGCCAGATGGGGGGCAATCTGCCTGATGGGTACGGCGGCCCTCGTTTTGCTTGTGTTTGCCGGCAGGGCCTTGGGCGGGTTACACATTTCAAGCGGAACCAATGCTTTGAACGCTTCGATGATTCTGGGAGTCATGGCGTTGCCGACCGTAGTGAGCGTGTCCGAGGATGCCCTTCAGGCGGTTGGCCGCGAATTGCGCGAGGGAAGCTACGCGCTCGGGGCAACGCGGGCGGAAACTGTCTGGAGAACTGTTCTTCCGGCCGCTGGCAGCGGAATCATGGCTGCTGTCATTCTCGGAGTCATGAGGGCCGTCGGCGAGACAATGGTTGTTCTGATGGCCTCCGGCAACTCGGCGCAAATCCCATCGCCATGGTTCAATTACCTGATGCCCGTTCGGACCCTCACTGCCAATATTGCGCAGGACATGGGGGAGGCCGATCATGTGACAGGGTCATCGCGCTACAGTGTTTTATTTGCAATGGCGCTCTGCCTTCTCACATTCTCTTTCCTCTGCAACTTGACGAGCGAATGGATCATAAGGCGGGCCCGAAGAAAGGTTGGTGGATGACGCCATGCGCATGCAGACCCGAAAACTGCTGGACAGGTCTTTTGCGTGCTGGGGAATCATAGCCATCGCGCTGATGGTGGCTGCGCTGCTTATACTGCTCTGCCCGCTTTTCATCCGTGGAGCCGGCGCAATCTTCTTCACCGGCACAGTTGAGCACAGGCGGCTGATGATGGAGAAGTTCGACCGTGGTAACCGTGCTGCAGTGGAGAGAGATAACGCGGCGTCAAGCAGTGCCCGGGAGCCGGTGTACCGCGCGATAGGTGATTTTGAACGCAGCCTTGATGCGGGTGATCCGGCCGGGCGACGCAAGTATGTCAAGGGCCTTAAGGAGCTGAAGAAGGCACTGCATGTCCTTCTTGGTCCTGAACCTGGCAGCATGCGACCGATGCTCATGCGTGACCAGTACGGTCAGACGCGATGGGACCGTGCACGTGTCAAGCTGCAACGGGTCATGTTCAGGGAGGAATGGGATTACTCAAATCCAGACAAGAAGGGCATTCTGGTTCTAAAGCCGCGTTCCGCTGAATTTGCCGGGACGCCGGTCGAGCCAATGTTCGCGTATCTGGAGCAGAACCTGGACAAAATGCTCTTGCCGCAACGGACCATGTACTGGCAGTTCCTGACCGACGAATCCTTCGACTCCCACTTCTTCGGCGGGATCTGGCCGGAACTGCTGGGGACGTTCTACTTGACAATCGGGGCAATGCTACTGGCTGTTCCAACGGGAATCATTGCAGCCATCTACCTCACCGAATATGCAGGTGGCAGCCGCCTTCTTGATCTGCTTCAGACGTGCATCAGTAC
>JBAXMA010000043.1:0-14380 GCA_037134535.1 bacterium | reverse complement strand
GAATCCCAACTTTGATCGCACGCAAGTTGTCACCTTTTGCTCGCACCGCGACAGCCCGGACCATAATGACACTTTTGTATTAACACTCTGAGTTTCACGACATTTATGTAATATTATGGGCGGCGAAGCATGCACTCCTCAGGCGTTGATTCGACGCAATACACTGCCAAATCGCTAGTTACAACTAAAGCAGTCGTCATGGCACGGAATTTGCGTACTACTATCAGCAGAGCAAAGCCACAAATTCATAAAAGGAGCTTAGATGAAGAAAGAAACATGCAAGCTGAACGACTGCAGCAGCGAAACTGATTGCACAGCTACCTATGGCGAGGATGTTTTTGGTCCGGCCGCCATGAAGAAATCTTTGAGTCCCAAGACTTATAAGTCGCTCATGTCGACAATCAGTCAGGGAACATCTCTCGATCCCGAAATTGCAGACCAGGTGGCGGCAGCCATGAAGAAGTGGGCCCTGGAAAGAGGAGCAACGCATTTCACTCACTGGTTCCAGCCGCTGACAGGAACAACCGCCGAAAAGCATGAGGCATTCCTCGTACCAGACGGACAAGGCGGAGCAATCTTCAAGTTTTCCGGCGTTGAGCTCATCAAGGGCGAACCGGATGCCTCCAGTTTCCCGTCCGGCGGACTGCGCGCGACTTTCGAGGCGCGTGGCTACACTGCATGGGATCCTACCAGTCCGGCTTTTCTGAAGAAAAGCAGAGATGGTGGCGCTGTGATGTGTATACCAACCGTGTTCTTCAGCTATAACGGCGAAGCACTGGACAATAAGGCACCTCTGCTTCGTTCAATGAATGCGCTATCGACCCAGATTTGCAGATTGGGCCGGCTGTTCGGGATTGAAGGCAACTGCGGCAAAGCCTACGCAACACTGGGCGCAGAACAGGAGTATTTCCTGATCGACAGAGAATACTATGAAGCACGACTGGATCTTGTGCAGACCGGGCGCACACTGTTCGGCCGTCGTCCCGCGAAGCATCAGCAGATGGAGGACCACTACTTCGGAGCCATCAGGAGTCGCGTCACGGCGTTCATGAATGAACTTGATGCGACATTATGGAAGCTCGGAGTACCCGCAAAGACACGACACAACGAGGTGGCTCCGGGCCAGTTCGAACTGGCTCCGATGTATGAAGAACTGAACCTTGCCGTCGACCATAACATGATCGTAATGGAGGTCATGCGCGATCTCGCCGAAAGGCATGGTTTTGCCTGCCTGCTTCATGAAAAACCGTTCGCGGGCGTCAATGGATCGGGCAAACACAACAACTGGTCGGTGTGCGGTCCGGATGGCAAAAACTGGCTCACTCCCGGCGACAATCCGCATGAGAACGCAAAGTTCCTGACAATGATCTGTGCCCTTATGAAAGCCGTGGACACAGGTGCGCCGCTCATGCGTGCGGCCGTGGCCTCTGCCGGAAACGATCACAGGCTTGGTGCAAACGAGGCACCGCCGGCAATCATTTCCATATTCCTGGGCGAACAACTGACCGACGTGGTCAGCCAGATAGAGAAAGGCGGCGCAAAGTCATCCAAGAGTGGCGGCATGATTGAGGTTGGCGTATCTTCGCTTCCTGCCCTGCCACGTGATGCCACTGACAGAAACAGGACATCGCCATTCGCCTTCACAGGAAACAAGTTTGAATTCAGGGCCGTCGGATCGAGCCAGACATGCGCGAGGGCCAATATCGTGCTTAACACGATTGTTGCCGAGGCTCTTGACGAAATGTGCACCAGACTTGAGAAAGATGCTGACGCCGGCGAGGACTTCAACGAGTCGCTCCAGAACTTGCTGCAAGCTATAGTCAAGAAGCATAAACGCATATTGTTCGATGGCGACAACTACACCGAAGCGTGGCAGAAAGAAGCCGCAAAACGCGGTCTGGCGAACATTAAGACAACACCCGAGGCTCTTAAGGCCATTGTGGCACCGGAGTCGATATGCCTGTTTGAGAAATTCGGCATATTCTCCGAGAAGGAATTGCGTTCACGATATGAAGTGAACGTGCATACCTACAGCAAGACCGTTGCCATAGAGGGCGAAGTGGCTGCGTCAATGGCGCGCACTATGATAGCTCCCGTCGCATTCAGATTCCTGAATGAACTTGCCTCCACAACAGCAATGATGGAAACTGCAGGGACTGGCATACCAGGCATGATGAAACTGCTTGCGGAGACCTCGGCGGAGACCGACAAGTTGATGGAAGCCATCAAAGTCCTGGAAAATGCCGTCAATGCAGACGACTCCGAGATGACAATCAAGGGAACTGCTGCTGTGAGGCACAGTGTCGACAGTCTCGAACGGCTTCTTCCGGCAGATCTCTGGCCGTTCCCTTCTTATGCTGACATGCTGTTTATGATGTAGGTGCAATGTGGGTGACAGTTCAGGTAACAGTTCAGGTGGTCAGTGCCCCGATGGCCAGTGTCTGTATGGGCCGCAATTTGAGCACGATGCCTGCGGTGTCGGTTTCATTGCCTCTATAAACGGCGAGAAATCACACGACATCGTCAGGCATGGTGCAACTGTTCTCGAGCACCTCAGCCACCGCGGTGCATCAGGCGGCGACGGGGTATCGGGCGACGGCGCCGGCATACTGGTTCAGGTCCCTGACGCCTTCCTGAGGGCCGAGTGCGGGAAACTTGGCTTCAGCCTTCCGGAAAGCGGGCATTACGGAGTCGGTATGCTCTTCATGGCGACGGAGCGTGACATACAGAACGGCATCCGCCGCCTTGTCGAGGAGACTACTGCTTCTGAAGGTCTTTCATTTCTCGGCTGGCGCGAAGTACCGGTCAATGATTCAGCCATTGGCGAAAAGGCAAGGGCGAAAAGGCCGGCGATTGTTCAGTGCTTTATGGCGGCAACCAGGCCTGATCCGGCAGCACTGGAGCGTAAACTCTTCACCCTCCGCAAACTGATCTCACGCAAAGCCGCTGAAATGACCGGAACTGACGACGGTCTCTACGCAGTGTCCATGTCATGCCAGACAATAGTCTACAAGGGCATGATGATGGGAATCGAACTGGCAGCATTCTATCCCGATCTGGGCAATCCCGCTTTTACCAGTGCGGTTGCAGTGGTCCACCAGCGGTACAGCACCAACACGTTCCCGTCATGGAAACTGGCCCAGCCGTTCCGTTACCTCGCGCATAACGGCGAAATAAACACCCTTCGCGGCAACATCAACCAGATGCGTTCCCGCGAGCAGTTCCTCGCCAGTCCGCTCTTCGGGCAGGACATGAAGAAACTGCTGCCCGTCATTGAACCTGGCGGCAGCGACTCAGCATGTCTCGACAACGCGCTGGAATTGCTGACGGAGTGCGGACGCGATCTTGCGCATTCAATACTTATGCTGGTTCCACAGGCGTGGGGTCAGAAGTATCCCATCGGTCCGGACCTCCGCGGATTCTTTGAATACCATTCCGGCCTGATGGAGCCATGGGACGGTCCAGCAGCCATAGCTTTCACCGACGGCAGACAGGTCGGCGCCATGCTGGACAGAAACGGGCTCCGGCCCGCCCGCTACACCATCACAAAAAGCGGCTTGATGGTACTAGCCTCGGAAGCAGGCGTGCTGGATATCGCCCCCGGAGATATTGCGGAGAAAGGTGCCCTTCGCCCGGGCCAGATAATTCTGGTGGACATGGAGAATAACCGTGTCATCAAGGACGGAGAGATCAAGGCAACGTACGCCAGGAAACAGCCATACAGGCGATGGGTCGAAGAAAACAAGATATCGCTCCATGGCCTCTTCAATGATGTCGCGCCAGTCGAACCCGACACCGCGCGCCTGATCCGCCGCCAGAAGCTGTTCGGCTACACACGGGAGGATATCCAGCTTATCCTGGGCTCAATGGCATCGGCCGGGCAGGAACCGGTCGGTTCAATGGGCTATGACGCTCCCCTTGCCGTACTCAGCGAGCAACCCCAGATGCTGTATTCGTATTTCAAGCAGCTGTTCGCACAGATCACAAATCCGGCCATTGACCCGATACGCGAGAACATCGTGATGTCGCTGATGACATTCATGGGAAACCCGCCGAACATTCTGGCAGACGATCCGCGCAATTGCCGCCTGATCAAGCTGAAGCATCCCATACTTTCGAATGAAGACACCGAACGGCTGCGGGCCATGCGACTGCGTACCTTCACTGTCACCACAATCCCGATGGGATTTCCAGCTCACGGCGGTGATCATCAGCTTGAAGAGTAGCTTGAGCATCTGTGCAGCAGCGTCGAACTTGCAGCCACCGGCGAGCAGCCACTGATCATTCTGAGTGACAAGGATCTGCCCGATCACCTTGCTCCCATTCCAGCCCTCCTGGCAGTGTCGGCAGCAAACCAGCGGCTCGTGCGGCGGGGAATGCGCACCGGCGCAAGCATAATTGTCGAGACTGGCGAAGCCCGCGACGTTCACCAGATTGCGCTTCTACTGGGTTACGGCGCCACCGCAATCAACCCTTATCTGGCGTTCGATTGTGTCGCCGATCTGGCTACCCGGAAAGTCCTTGAGCACGATGCGGGTGTTACCAAGGCGCTCGAAAACTATATAAAGGCGCTGTCCAAGGGACTTCTCAAGATTATGTCAAAGATGGGAATATCGACTTTGCGCAGCTACAGGGGCGCCCAGGTTTTTGAAGCCGTGGGACTGCACAGCCACCTCGTGGAGCGTTACTTCACCGGCACCGAGTCACGTGTCGGGGGAATCGATCTCACCGATATCGCCATCGATGCCAGGACCAGGTACGAGTCGGCGAGGGACAAATCGCCCGACACGTTGAACATTCTCCCCAGCGGAGGCGCCTATCGCTACCGGAAAGACGGTGAAAGACACCTGTGGAATCCGGATTCAATCAGCAAACTCCAGCTTGCGGCACGCACCAACAACTACCGCCTGTTTAAGGAATATGAACTTCTGATCGATGACCAGTCAGAGAGACAATCCACCCTGCGTGGTCTGTTCAAGTTCCGGAAGACCCAGCCCGTTCCGATCGACGAGGTTGAGCCCGTGGAGTCGATTCTGAAAAGATTCGCCACCTCGGCAATGTCATTCGGCTCCATCAGCAGGGAAGCGCACGAAACGCTCGCGATCGCCATGAACAGGATCGGGGCAATGAGCAACAGCGGCGAAGGCGGCGAGGATCCTGAACGCTACAAACTGCTGCCAAACGGTGACAACCGCTGCAGTGCCGTCAAGCAGGTTGCAAGCGGCCGGTTCGGGGTAACCATTGAGTACCTGATCAACGCCAGGGAACTGCAGATAAAGATCGCACAAGGTGCCAAGCCCGGTGAAGGCGGCCAGCTGCCAGGCCACAAGGTCAACGATGAGATAGCCCGGGTACGCTATTCCACTCCGGGCGTTATGCTGATATCTCCCCCGCCCCACCACGATATTTATTCGATCGAGGACATCAAGCAGCTGATCTATGACCTGAAAAATGCCAACCCTGAGGCACGGATTTCCGTTAAGCTGGTGTCTGAAGCCGGTGTCGGAACAATTGCGGCCGGTGTTGCAAAAGGGCTTGCCGATATGATCCTCATAAGCGGCTACGACGGCGGAACAGGCGCCTCGCCGCTATCGTCCATCCGGCATGCCGGTGCACCCTGGGAACTCGGGCTCGCAGAGACCCAGCAGACCCTCGTGCTCAACAATCTCAGGCGGCGTGTCCGGCTCCAGGTTGATGGTCAGATGAAGACCGGCCGTGATGTCATTATCGGAGCACTCCTGGGCGCTGAAGAGTTCGGTTTCGCAAGCGCACCGCTCGTGGTCAACGGCTGCGTCATGATGCGCAAGTGTCACCAGAACACATGCGCAGTGGGTGTCGCCACTCAGGATCCCGAACTTCGCAGGCGGTTCTCAGGCAAGCCGGAATACATCGTCAATTTCTTCCGCATGATTGCCCAGGACGTGCGTGAACGCATGGCCGATCTGGGATTCCGCAGGATGGACGACATGATCGGACGCTCGGATCTGCTGGAAACAAACAACGCAGCGCTTTCTTTCAAGGAGCGAGGTCTGGACTTCTCCAGGCTGCTCGCGCGCGCCGACGGCAATGGTGCATCACCGCGCTGGACTGAGCCACAGAATCACGAACTGGACAACGTTCTGGACCGCAAGATGATCGTGCTGGCAAAGGATGCGATTGAAAAGGGAACGCCCGTAAGAATGGAGCTGTCGATCAGGAACGAAAACCGGACGACCGGAGCAATGCTCTCAGGTGTAATCGTCCGGCGTCATGGCATGGGCGGGCTGCCGGATGGTACAATTACCTGCCAGTTCCGGGGCGCGGCCGGCCAGAGTTTCGCAGCATTCGCCGCCCACGGCCTGACTCTCGACCTGGAAGGCGAAGCGAACGACTATCTCGGCAAAGGATTGTCCGGAGCAAGAGTTATTGTCAGGCCATACAAGGGCGCCTCCTTCGATCCATCGGAAAACATCATCTGCGGCAACGTCCTGCTGTATGGGGCCACCTCTGGTGAGCTCTATGTCCACGGCACCGCCGGCGAACGGTTTGCGATCAGAAACAGCGGAGTGCTTGCCGTGGTTGAAGGCGTCGGCGATCATGGTTGCGAATACATGACGGGCGGACGCGTGGTGATACTCGGCGAGACAGGCGTCAACTTCGGTGCCGGCATGAGTGGCGGCATAGCTTACGTTTATGATGCAAACCGTTCTTTCGACGGCCGCTGTAATCTCGACATGGTGGACCTTGAACCCGTTGACGATCCCGGAGACGCCAGGGAGCTGAAGAACCTGATCAGCAAGCACCTGCAATACACAGGCAGTCCCAGGGCAAAGCACATTCTGGACAATTGGAAGGTCTGCGTTCACTCGTTCGTGAAAGTTTTTCCGATGGAATACAGGCGCGCACTGGGCCGCATGAACAAAGTTGATGAGGCCACTGAGCGGGAAGACATTCCGAACGCCTGAGCAGTCACATTTCAGGGACAGGGGATTAAAATGGGAAAAGAAACTGGATTTCTTGAATACAGGCGGAAGGATCCGCACTACCGGCCGAAGGAACAGCGGGTCAAGGACTTCAATCCGGTGGAATTACGGTTGATGGATGCGGAGGCAGTAGTTCAGGCAGCCCGCTGCATGGACTGCGGAACTCCATTCTGTCATGGTTGCGGGTGCCCGCTGTCCAATGCAATACCGGAACTGAACAGCCTGGTCTACGAACACCGCTGGCAGGAAGCCGTCGACCTGCTGCTATCCACAAACAATTTTCCCGAGTTCACTTCAAGAATCTGTCCGGCCCTGTGCGAAGGTTCCTGCGTACTAGGCATCAATGATGAACCCGTCACCGTCCGGCAGATCGAAATGGCAATCGTGGAAAAGGGCTTTGAAACCGGCTACATCCGGGCGCGACCGCCCGCCGTCAGACTAAACAGGAAAGTCGCCGTGATAGGCTCCGGTCCGGCAGGACTGGCCATCGCAGACACCTTGAACAGGGCTGGCTGCGTGGTTGTCGTTTACGACCGGGACGAACAGGCCGGAGGAATTCTACGGTACGGCATTCCGGACTTCAAACTGGACAAGGCACTTGTGGACAGACGTGTGAAACTCATGCAGGAAGAAGGAGTGACTTTCGAACTCGGAGTAACTGCCGGCGACGATGTATCGTACAAGTTCCTTAAGGATCGATATGATGCCATCTGCCTTGCTGGCGGCTCGCGCCAGCCACGCGACCTGGACAAGGTGACCGGACGCAGCCTGAAGGGTATTCGTTTTGCCATGGAGTTTCTGGTAAGACAGAACCGTATCCTGGCCGGTGAGACCGTCCAGCCTGACGAGGATCTGGTGGCAAAAGGAAAACACGTCGTGATCATCGGCGGCGGCGACACAGGCGCCGACTGTGCCGGGACAGCCCTCCGCCAGGAGGCCGCAAGCGTTTTGCAGATCGAAGTAATGCCCAAACCTCCCGCAACAAGGTCTGCGGCCACCCCTTGGCCGATGTGGCCGGATATGCTGCGCGAGTCGAGCAGTCACAAAGAAGGCGGCGAACGCCGCTGGGGCGTGACAGCAAAGGAATTTATCGGCATGGATGGTCATGTCACCGGGATGAATTGCGTGGAGGTAGAGTGGACCACCGGCACGGACGGACGCCGGCAGTTCAAGGAGAAGCCTGGTTCTGAATTCAAAATTGAAGCAGACCTTATTCTGCTGGCAATGGGATTCTCCGGCCCGGGGCGAAACAAAGTCGCCGAGGCCCTCGACCTCAAGCTCGGCAACAACGGCAGTATACAGGTCGACGGCAACCACATGACAAGTGCGGAAGGTGTTTTCGCAGCCGGCGACATGGCGCGCGGCCAGTCGCTGGTGGTCCGCGCAATAGCCGACGGCCGCGCTACCGCCCATGGAGTTATCGCATACCTGAGGGAAAAGCCGGCCCGCCGTGGTCAAATGGCCGATTGACCGCCCGCTTACCGGAACATTATCAGATCGCGGAAGAATTCAATTGGCAAGACTACCAGCTTAATGTACCGTCCCGCCGTACTAACCGGCGCCGGTGGCGGAGAGATGTGACCGGTTGACACAATTTACGGGTACAAGGGGCTGTAAACATGAGCCAGCGGGTAAGGGTATATCCGAAAGAGGAATGCGGACTGTTCGCCGTTTACGGTCATCCTCACGCTGCGGGAGCAATCTACAACGGGCTCTTTGCGCAACAGCATCGCGGCCAGGAAGGCGCCGGCATAGTCGTAAGCGATGGCACCACCGTCCGGTCTTCAAAGGGCCTCGGACTGGTTCATGACGTCTTTTCCAAAGAGTCGATCGCAAAACTGCCGGGTTCACTCGGCATCGGCCATGTCCGCTACTCCACCACTGGCGACTCCCGGATACATAATGTTCAGCCGCTGGTGGTTGAATGTATGGACGGAATCTGGGCGGCGGCTCACAACGGCAATCTCGTTAACGCCGGCGCACTGAGGCGCTACTATCAGGGCGCAGGCTCGATTTTCCAAACCAGCACCGACAGTGAGGTACTGGTGCACCTTCTCTCCGACCCTGAATACAGATCAAAACCACGCAGGGTGGCACGCGCACTGGACGAGCTTGAGGGTTCGTTCTCCTTCCTGATCATGACAAAGGATTGCATCATGGGCGCCAGAGACCGGTTCGGATTCAGACCGCTTTCAATCGGCAGAGTCGATGTCGAGGATGAGGCCGGTATGATCTGGAATACGTTTGTCCTGGTGAGTGAAACATGCGCACTGACTCAGATGGGAGCACAGTACGTCCGTGATGTTCTGCCGGGCGAACTCGTGACAATCGACGAGACCGGCCTGCACAGCAGCATTTTCACGGAACGTACCGAGCAGCATCTTGCCCAGTGCGTGTTCGAACTCGTTTACTTTGCCAGGCCCGACAGCACGGTATTCGGCCACAACGTACACAACGTGCGGTTGAAATACGGCATGAGACTCGCTGAAGAACATCCCGTCGAGGCCGACATAGTCATCGCGGTGCCGGACAGCGGCAATTGCGCAGCGCTGGGTTACTCTCTCAAGAGCGGTATCCCGCTCGATATAGGCTTCATCCGGAATCACTACGTCGGGCGGACCTTCATCATGCCAGACGCCGATGACCGCAGTGCCGGTGTGGACATGAAGCTGTCGGTGCTCAAGGAAGTGGTTCAGGGCAAAAGAGTCGTGGTGGTTGACGATTCCATCGTGCGGGGCACAACCTCACGTCGCCGCGTTCATTGCCTGCGTGAGGCAGGCGCCCGCGAAATACACATGCGCATATCGTGCCCGCCAACCGCGCACCCCTGCTTCTATGGCATAGATTTTCCTGATCCGAAGGAACTGATTGCCAGCAAGCGATCAGTGGCTCAGATCCGCGAATTTCTTGGTGCAGACAGCGTAGGCTACCTGAGCCATGACGGCCTCTTGTCTCCTTTTTCGAATCGGGACGACTTCTGCTCGGCATGCTTCACAGGCAAATATCCCGTTGACCCGAAAGACGCCAAAGGGAAGAAGACATTCGATTACCCGGCCCTGGCACTGGATTACAGGAACAATAAAGCATGAAAACTCGCACAATCAAACATGTGTTTGTCACCGGCGGAGTCGTTTCATCACTCGGCAAGGGTCTTACGATGGCATCGCTTGCGCTGCTTCTTCAGAGACGTGGCTACCGGGTGGCCATGCAGAAGATGGATCCATACCTCAATGTGGATCCGGGAACCATGTCGCCATTCCAGCACGGCGAGGTTTATGTGACCGATGACGGTGCTGAAACGGATCTCGATCTGGGCCACTACGAGCGATTTACTGGCATCAACTGCACGCGTGCAAGCAACTTCACAACAGGCCGCATCTACAGTTCCGTCATATCACGCGAACGGGCCGGCGACTATCTCGGCAAAACGGTCCAGGTCATTCCGCACATAACCGACGAGATCAAACAGGCCATCCACAAACTCGAATCAAAGGATGTTGATATCTGTTTCACAGAGATAGGCGGGACCGTCGGCGACATCGAGTCTCTGCCGTTTCTGGAAGCCATCCGTCAGTTCCGGCAGGAAACAGGCCATCAGAATTGCGCGTTCGTACACATCACGCTCGTGCCCTACATCAAGGCCGCTGGTGAAATGAAGACCAAACCATCGCAACAGTCAGTCGGAATACTCCGCACGATCGGTATTATTCCGGACATGCTAGTCTGCCGGTGTGAGCATCCCATGGGCAAGGATCACAAGGAGAAGCTTGCGCTCTTCTGCAATGTGCAGAAGAACCTCGTGATTGAAGAAATGGACGTGAAGAACTCCATTTACGAGGTGCCGGTCGAACTGGCAAACCAGGGTGCCGATGTCTACCTGATGGAAATGCTCAACCTTCACGTCAATACGCTTGTCATGGACGACTGGAAGGACATGCTCAAGACTCTGATCAATCCGGGCAACGGCGAGGTCGAAATTGCCGTAGTCGGCAAGTACACAGGCCTTCGGGATTCCTACAAGAGCATCTATGAGGCTCTCACTCACGCAGGAATAGCAAACAACGTGAGGGTCAAGATCAGGACAATCGATTCCGAGGACATACAGAAAGAAGGAACGAAGCGACTGGAGGGAGTTGCGGGAATTCTTGTACCGGGCGGTTTCGGCAACCGTGGAATCGAGGGCAAGATAGAGACCGTCCGCTACGCCAGAGAGAATAACATTCCTTTTTTCGGTATATGTCTCGGCATGCAGTGTGCCGTTATCGAGTTCGCCCGCAATGTCTGCGGCATGACAAAGGCCAACAGCACCGAGTTCAACGCAAAGACTCCCTACCCGGTAATCGCCATGATGGACGACCAGAAACGGATAACGGCCAAGGGCGGGACCATGCGGCTCGGATCCTACAAATGCTCTCTGATGCCGGGAACAAAGGCTGCCGGGGCGTATTGTAAGAAGGTTGTTTCCGAGCGGCACCGTCACAGGTTCGAGTTCAATGGCGATTTCAAAAAACGGATGGAGAAAATGAAACTTGTTTCTTCCGGCTTCTCGCCTGACCGGAAACTGACCGAAATTGTCGAACTCAAGGACCACCCGTGGTTTGTCGCCTGTCAGTTTCATCCGGAATTCCAGTCGACGCCGCTGGCAGCACACCCGCTTTTCCGTGCCTTCGTGAAAGCCGCGATGCACAAGTAGAGGAAATCAATGCCAAAGCGAACAGATATAAAGAAGATTATGCTGATAGGAGCCGGGCCGATAGTCATTGGACAAGCCTGTGAATTCGACTATTCCGGCGTTCAGGCCTGCAAGGCCCTCCGTGAGGAAGGCTACGAGATCGTCCTGGCCAACAGCAACCCGGCCACAATCATGACCGACCCGGAATTCGCCGACCGGACATACGTGGAACCACTTACTTGCGATGTTCTCGAGGCAATCATCCGCCGCGAGCGACCCGATGCCATCCTGCCCACGCTCGGTGGCCAGACAGCGCTGAATCTGGGTATTGAACTGCACGAACGGGGCATCCTGAAACGCTACGGCATTGAAATGATCGGTGCCAGAGCAGAGTCCATCCGCAAGGCGGAGAACCGGCTGCTATTCAAGCAGGCAATGCTCAAAATCGGTCTGGATCTGCCCGTCAGCGCTTCAGTTAATTCCTTTGAAGACGCCATTCGCGCACGGGAGAAAATAGGCAAATACCCGCTCGTCATAAGGCCCGGCTTCACCCTTGGCGGAACTGGCGGCGGAATCGCTTACAATGACGCTGATTTCGAGGAAATTGTCAAACGCGGCCTCTTCTACAGCCCGATCTCGGAAATCCTCATTGAGGAGTCGATAATCGGCTGGAAGGAGTTTGAGCTGGAGGTCATGCGCGACAGCAAGGACAACTGCGTGATTGTCTGCTCAATCGAAAACATGGATCCGATGGGCGTCCATACCGGCGACAGCATCACGGTCGCGCCCGCACAGACCCTGACCGACAGAGAGTACCAGATAATGCGGGATGCGTCGCTCGCCGTAATGCGTGAGATCGGCGTAGACACCGGCGGATCAAACGTTCAATTCGCCATTAATCCTGAAAACGGCCGCATGGTCATCATAGAGATGAATCCCAGAGTTTCGCGATCCAGCGCCCTTGCATCAAAGGCAACCGGCTTCCCGATTGCGAAGATAGCGGCCAAGCTGGCAGTCGGCTACACGCTTGACGAACTCCGCAACGACATAACGCGGGAGACGCCGGCATGCTTCGAGCCAGCAATCGACTACGTGGTCACGAAAATTCCACGATTCGCTTTCGAGAAGTTCCGCGGTGCTGACGACCGGCTTGGAACCCAGATGAAATCGGTGGGTGAGGCAATGAGCATAGGAAAGACTTTCAAACAGTCGTTCCAGAAAGCACTGCGCTCACTGGAAACCGGTCGCGCTGGTTTCGGCGCGGACGGCAAAGACGCGAGGTATGAATCTCTCTCTGACGCAGACCTTAAAACCGGCCTTTCAGTTACGAGACCCGACAGGGTATTCAACATTCGCGCGGCATTCCGGCGCGGGTGGACTGTCGAACGCGTGCAGAAGCTCACAGGTATAGATCCCTGGTTCCTGCGTAATCTGGAAGAACTTGCATCATACGAGGACGAGATCAAGTCCGCCGGATCTATCGCCGGCCTGCAGAAAGATCCGGCACTATTCCGTCAGGTGAAGGAGTTCGGCTATTCCGACCGCCAGATAGCCTGCATTCTGAACTCGACCGAGGACGAGGTGCGCAACGTAAGGTTCGAGATGAACATTCTGCCTGTTTACGGCATTGTAGACACCTGCGCAGCGGAGTTCACGGCGTTCACACCATACTTCTACTCAACCTACGGCGATGTCAACGAGAGCCTCCTGCCCGCCGGTAGACCTTCGTCGGAATCACCGGTCCGGGCAGACCGCAAAAAGATCATGATCATTGGCGGAGGGCCGAACAGAATCGGCCAGGGCATCGAGTTCGACTACTGCTGCGTCCATGCGGCATTCGCGCTCCGCGAGGCCGGCTTTGAAACAATAATGGTTAACAGCAACCCCGAGACAGTCAGCACAGACTACGATACCAGCGACAGGCTCTATTTCGAGCCGTTGACACTTGAGGACGTGCTCCATATCTACCGCAACGAAAAATGCTGGGGCGCCATTGTCCAGTTCGGCGGGCAGACGCCATTGAATCTCGCCAAGGATCTCGAATTGAACGGCGTAAACATCATCGGTACCAGCCCGGACAATATCGAGGCGGCTGAAGATCGTAAGTTCTTCAATCAGCTCGTCACAAAACTGGGCATCAGGCAGCCGGAAAGCGGGATGGCCGTGAACATCGCCGAGGCTGAGACCATCGCCACCAGACTCGGGTTTCCGGTTTTGATGCGGCCCTCTTTCGTTCTCGGCGGCAGGGCAATGGTTATTGTGTACGATACCGCCACGCTGCGCAAGTATATGACGGAAGCCGTGGAGGTGTCTGAAAAACGACCCGTTTTGATAGACCACTTCCTTGAACACGCAGTCGAGGTGGACGTGGATTGCATCTCCGACGGAGAAACTTCGGTGATAGGATCCATCATGGAGCACGTTGAGCTCGCGGGAGTTCATTCCGGCGACAGCGCCTGCGCCATCCCTGCGCCAACTCTGTCAAAAGAAACTAAAGACACCATCCGCAAGCACACTTTTGCCCTGGCAAAGGGACTCAGCGTGCGCGGGCTCATGAACATTCAGTTTGCCGTGCAGGACGGCGAAGTTTATGTGCTTGAGGTCAATCCGCGAGCATCACGCACTGTGCCTTTTGTGAGCAAAGCAATCGGCGTCCCGCTTGCCAAACTGGCTGCGCTCGTCATGGCCGGATCCAAGCTGAAGGATCTCGGCTTTACGAAGGAGATCACTCCACGCCATTGCTCCG
>JBAXMA010000042.1:0-14633 GCA_037134535.1 bacterium | reverse complement strand
CCTGTAAGAATAGTAATCGGATGAATAAAGCTCTCGTAGAGAATACCCAGCACTATGTAGATCACGAGAATAGACAGAATGAACAAGACCGGCAGACTTGCCACCGACGCTTCAAACGCCTGCGCAGTTCCAGCAAAACCGGTTGATATTGAAGACGGCAGGATCTCCTTCGCCGCCTCTTCAGTCGCCTTCACCGCTTCACTCAAGGCCACTCCAGGCGGAAGATTAAAGGATATAGTGACGGATGGAAGCTGACCTGAATGGTTTATGGTGAGAGGTCCAGTTCCGGAAGTTATGGATGCAAGCGTATCAAGCGGAACAAGGCCGCCCCCCGCAGACCGCAGGTACAGAAGACGGAGCGCGGAAGGATCACTCTGGAACTCAGGCAGCAGCTCAAGAATAACGTCGTACTGGCTGTTTGGAGCCAGAATTGTTGAAATCTGTCTCGACCCGTAGGCGCTGTAAAGTGCGTCCTCCACCTGCAGCGGCGATATTCCCAGTGAAGCCGCCCGTTCGCGATCTATCTTCACATCCACTTCCGGATTCGTCAGACGCAGATCGCTATTCACATCCTGCAGTTGCGGCAGCTGTCGCATCCGGGCTTCAAGTTTGGGCGCGTTCCCGTAAAGAGTCTTGAGATCCGGGCACTGCAGGGTGAACTGGTACTGGCCCGATGACGACATTCCTCCGATACTGATCGGTGGTGGGCTGGACAGAAATACCCGTAATCCCGGAATGGCTGCAAACCGGGGGCGAAGAGACTGCACAACCTGATCAGCATTCATCTTGCGCTTGTTCTTCGGCTTGAGGCGGATGGCAATCTGACCCTGATTGGACGCACCGCCGCCACCGCCCACCCTCGTCTGGAATGCCTCCACATTGTTTGTATCAGCGGCGATGACCGCCGCAACAGCCTGACGGTACCGTAGTATCGCATCATATGATGTGCCTTCAGCCGCCTCAAAACGACCGCGCAGGAACCCTATATCATCATTGGCCAGAAACCCTTTGGGCACGTACCAGAACATGAACACAGTACCGACAAGAACCGCCAGCGACAAAATCACTGCACCTGGACGATGCCTCATCACCCAGATAAGACTGGTATTGTAGAGACCGAGAAACCACTGGTAGATACTTTCCGTAACCTGATAGAAACGACCATGGTGCGATTCCTTCGAGCGGCCGAGGAACCGGCTCGCCATCATGGGAGTAAGTGAAAGCGAAACAAATCCGGATACTAGAATGGCCACACTGATTGTCACTGCGAATTCATGGAATAATCGACCGTAAATACCTCCCATGAACAGCAAAGGCATGAACACCGCAATCAGGGAGAGGGTCATTGACAGAATCGTAAATCCGACTTCCTTCGCGCCCTCCAGGGCCGCCTCGTAAGCCCCTTTCCCCATTTCCCTGTGCCGCACAATATTCTCAAGCATCACTACCGCGTCATCCACCACAAAACCAGTGGCCAGCGTCAACGCCATAAGAGACAGATTATCCAGGCTGAACCCCAGCAGATACATGACAGAAAACGTGCCAATCAGAGACATGGGCAACGCCATGCTCGGAATGAATGTCGCCGACACATTACGCAGGAAGAGGAAAATGACAATGATCACAAGAACAAGGGCAAGCACGAGGCTGAACTTCACATCATGTACCGATTCACGAATAGCCTGAGACCTGTCGAACAGAACCTCCATCTTGACAGATGCAGGAAGCTGTTCGGAAAAGAGAGGCAGCAGCGCCTTCACTGAATCAACAACCTTCACAGTATTCATGCCAGGCTGACGTTGAACTGCAAGCGTGATGGCACGCGTATCATTGAACCATGCTGCAGTCTTGTTATTCTGCACACTGTCAACAACCTTGCCAAGCTCTTCGAGTCTTACCGGCGCGCCATTACGGTACGCCACCACCACTGAACGGAACTGGTCAGCCTTATCCAGTTGACCATCAGCCTGAACACTGACCGCGCGGTCGGGGCCCCAAAGAGTTCCTGTTGGCAGATTGACATTGTTGTTCTGTACCGCACTGACCACCTGATCAATGCCGAGACCGCGCGCGGCCAGTTCACGGGGATCAAGCTGAATACGGACCGCATATGTCTGGCTGCCGTAAACCTGAACCTGTGCAACGCCGTCTATAGTCGAGATGCGGGGGGCAATTATGTTCTCTCCGTACTCACTCAAGGCTGATAGCGTCAAGGTGGGAGACGTCAACGCTATCATCAGCACAGGATCATCAGCCGGATTAGTTTTCCGGTACGAAGGCGGGCTGGGCATGTCGCGTGGCAGACGTCGCTGGACTGCCGCGATTGCTGATTGCACATCCTGCGCTGCGGCATCGATATCGCGATCAAGAGTGAACTGAAGCGTGATCTGCGAACTGCCCTGCCCGCTGCTGGACGTCATCGAATCCACTCCTGGAATCGTCGTAAACTGTTTTTCCAGCGGGGTCGCAACGGCAGCGGCCATGGTCTCAGGGCTGGCGCCCGGCAAGCTTGCAGATACCTGGATTGTGGGAAAATCCACTGCCGGCAAATCGCTCACCGGCAGTTTATTGTAACTCATTATACCGAAGAGCAGTATGGCTGCCATCACCAGAGTGGTCATGACAAAGCGTTTAATGAATATGCTCATTTAGTCTACAGTTTCTTCTCAGCAGCTTCTGACTTCTCAGCCTTCTTAGCCTTTTCGATCCCTTGCGAGGCTTTGACTATCTCCACTCTGGATCCAGGAATTAGTCGCACCTGCCCGTCCGTGACCAGTGCCTCTCCAACTGTCAAACCACTGCCAACAATAGATGTATCGGCCATCGAGCGGAGAATCGTGACCGGCCTCTTTTCAACAGTCATTTCTTTTTCATCCTTTTTCACAACGAAAACAAACAAACCATCCTGTCCTACCTGGACAGCCGCGGAAGGAATAGCCAGGGCTTTCGCGTCCGTTCTGAGGATCAGAGCAACATCAAGAAATTGACCGGGCCAAAGCGCGCTATTATCATTGCTGAATCTTGCCTTCAGCAGGATTGTGCCTGTGCTCTCATCAACTGAGTTATCCACAAAACATAGCAGCCCTTCAAACTGCCTGCCGGGGTCGCCGGACGCGCTAACCCGCACAACCAGACTCATCTCGGCCATCCTTCTCCGGATTTCCGGCAGATTTGATGCAGGAACGGCGAACCTCACCAGTATCGGCTTTATCTGATTGATGCTCACTAGAGCGACATCACCAGCCTTGATTAGATCACCGGCATGCACCATGAGCGATCCAGTGCGCCCGGTAATAGGCGCAGTTATGGTGGAACGTTCCAACTGAAGGCGGGCCGATTCCACAGATTCCTTGTCAACTTTTACGGTGGCTTTCAATACTTCCACGCTTGTCGTAATCTCGTCGTACTGGGATTTAGCCACAAAATCCTTCTGAATCAGCTCCTCATACCTCCTGGCCTGCCGTTCGGCGTTGGCCAACTGCGCCTCATCCTTTACAACAGTGGCCTCTGCGCGCTTCAAATCGGCCTGAAATGTACGGGGGTCAATCTCAAACAGCACGGCTCCTGCTTTGACTTCATCGCCTTCATTGAAGCAGATCTTTGACAGCAGGCCACCTACCTGTGACCGGATGGCAACCGTCTGCATCGGCTCGACTGTTCCAACGGCCTTTACGATAATATCCGATGATTTCTCTTCAGCAACCGCCGTCCGGATCGGAACCGGTTTGTCCTTGGAGCCGCTGCCCTTGACAACAACCTGGCCGCAGCCGGCAGAAAGCACCGTCAATGCGGCTAGCGCGCAGGCAGCAACAATACGCAGGCAACAGCTGGTTTCTTTTTTGAAGATCAATACTCCTGTCAGGTTCCTCATTATTTTTCTCCCTGCAATTGAATCTCTGAACTGAATGGGTTGCCCGTACTTGTATCAGCTGTTCCCACATCGTGCACAAGCTGTGACAACGAAGTCAACCATGCCAGCCTGGCTGAAATCTGCTGCACCCGCGCCTCGGCAAGGAGACTCTGTGATGAAAGAAGATCAGTAATGGTTACAAGGCCCTGCTTGTAAAGAGCCAGTGATGTTTCATGGGACTGATTAGCGCTTGTGAGCATGTCACCAGCCGTCTCGACACGCAGGACGGCCGTTTGCAGGCTGAAGTATGCATTGAAGACCTCGAAGATTACCCGTTGTTCAAGAGCTTTAGCCCGTTCCTGCTGCGACATGGCCAGAAATGAGGCTTCTTTAATGTCGTTACCCTTTGAGAAACCGCTGAACAGAGGCACTGTAAGCTCAAGCCCGCCTGCGTAACTGTTATCGCTCTCACCGCCGGAAGTGTATGTTCTTCCGAATGTCCCGGAAGCCAAAAGCGATGGTCTGCTCTGACCGCGGACCTCAATCACATGTGCCTCACTTGAGCGCACCATGGCACTTGCCGCCGCCAGATCGGCACGGTTGCTGACTGCCCGCACAATAAGAGTCTCAACTTTGTCCGTGACAGGCCTGACTGGGATATCGCCGACATTGTCACGCGCATCGTACGCCATATTCGCCGGCAATCCCATGGAAAGTGCCAGCAAACCTCTCGCCACTGTCACATCGCCTTCTGCAGACTGCAGGGCCAGTTTTGCCCGTGAATAGAAGGTCTTGCCCTGCAGTACATCCGCAATTGTGCCGAGCCCCGCCTTATGCCGGCCTGCAGCCGAATCCATGTTGACCTGCGCTTCCTGCAAGCCGACCTGAAGAGATACAAGCAGAGATTTTGACGCAAGATAGCGGAAGTATGCCTGTTCCACCGTTAGTGTTACGTCACGAATTGCCGCCTTGTGCTCAAGCCCTGCAGCAACAAAGGCCTGATACAGACTTTCAACTCTTCCACCACGCCCGCCAAGATCCAGAAGAAGATAGCTGAGACTCGCCGCCGGCCCGTAAGTGGTTGAGGCATCCTGAAGTACCGCCTTCGAATGCAAGACAGTTCCCTGCAGATCGATCGTTGGCAGGTAAGCGCCCTTTGCAGACGCATGCTTTGCAGCAGACGCTTGTGCGTCAGCCCACGCCGCCCGTGTAGCCGGATTGTTTTTCAGCGCGATCTCAACAATATCTGGCAGAGTCAGACTCTTGAGCTGATCCCGGCTCTCGTCCTTGCCTGAATCCAAGTTCGCAACATGGACCTTTGCGACCCCTGGCGAAGTCACCGATAGAGGAGATGCTGGCTTCTGAACCATGCCGGTATGCTTACAGCCTGAGGCCGCAAGAAATGCGCCCAGCATCACCGTTGATATTCGCAGTCCAAACCGCTTCATTTGTGTACCAATGTTTTTCTGAATGACAGTTCAATGAATAGAAGTCCATTCTCATTAGAACGCCACCCCGGAAAAGTCCATAGGAAAGAGTAATAAAAAGTAATGAGTCCGTTACGTGGTGGGCCTCCCAGCGCCCGTACGGCGCCGGGGGCGAAATTCAGGCTCCTGCCGCGTCCGTCGGTTGACGGACGGCAGGGAGCCCCCTCCCCCGCAACTGAGGCCATACAAAACAAAACGCCGGAAACAAACACATCATAACCAATGTGCTCATTCCCGGCGTTTGGTCAATTGAACCAGCTACCAGTTCACCATGGCAGCGACGGCACAGACGCCATTGGCACGAGTATAATATTGGCCGGAGTCACAAGATCTTCCAGCGTGTTGCCCGACGGCACTCCGATGAAAGTCGCAGGGGCTGGATCATATCCGATATAGTAGTTGCCATCACTGACGTTGTTCTGGAGCGGCGATATTGTCATCACTGATGTGTCATAGACCAGCCCTACGAACGCCGACGGCACCGAACCAGGGACAAGTCCGGACTGATTGTTGTCGATGATCGTATTGCTTTTAATATCAGCCGTCATGGTCCCGTCCATGTCAGTTTCAAGAAGGACGCCGAGAAGACCGTTTTCCTTGATACTGTTGTTAGAAAGAGTCAAATCAACAATACTTGAGTCTTCACCGGACGTGACATTGACTCCAAAACCGGAGCTGTCACGAATCGTATTGTTATTGATATTCAGTGTCATGTCCGCGCCTGCAGTCGATGAGCAGACAATTCCGGCGTTCCCGTTAAACCCAATGGACAACACATCGCCAGCGTCGCTTGCAAAATCGTAGCCGCCATTCAGGGTGTTGCCATGAATATCAAGGTTCATCACCGACCCAAGCCCACTGCCCTCGGCTGCGATACCACAGGCATTATGATTGAGGACATTGTTGTCGATTTCGGCGTCAAGGATTGTGCCTGATGTACCTGACTGTATCGCGCCAATGCCGATCACATTACCATTTACAGTGTTCCCTGTGATCCTGGCATTCAGAATGTCGCCATCGGAATTCGCGAGACCGATTCCGATGACCCCGAAATCTGCTCCGACAACCGGAGTGTCTGACAATAAGTCGTTAATATCACTCATTCCCGCACCGTTAATTGTATTCCCAGCAATCGTCAGGCTCGATATTTCTCCTCCGTTCAAAGAAGCAGCACCAACACCAAGAAGATTATTGTCAACGGTGTTGCCTTCAATGACAGCATTCACTTTTGTGTCTGCACCCATTGCCAGCACGCCCACGCCGATCGCCCCATACTGCCCGACCGGCGCGCGATTACCATCAACCAGCGCCACAATATCCTCACCGCCACCGCCGCTGATGGCGTTTCCAGTGACAGTAAGATTCAGCGCTGAGCCATCAATCCCGGCGGCAACAACTCCCACAAGGTTGTCAGCAATCTCATTGCCGTCAACAACGCACGTCAGAGATGCGCCACTCAACTCCAATGCGCCAACACCAATTGCATTGCGTTCAATAGTATTGTTTCTGATATTGGCCGTAATCAATGCCCCATCACCGTATGCAACAGCGCCAACACCAAGTAGTCCGTCGTCAAAGCTAAGGCTTTCCGGCAGCATCCCCGATGGCAGCAAACTATCAAGCAGATCATGCGCATTAATGACATCCATGACCCCTGCCACGCCACCGCCACGGATCGTATTCCCGGAAATGTCAGCCGTCATCTTGCTGGACATGGCGCCTACACCGATCCCGATCATATTGTCCAGCACAGTATTATCAGTAATAGCGAGATTCATCTCAACACCAGGTGCCGCCACCGCGATAACGCCGGCAACAGAGGGGAGAATCATGGCCGGATGATCGGCCGGAACGGAAAACCCGAACAGGTCAAGTGCACGGTTCAACAGGTTGCCTGTAACCATCTGGTCGAGCCGGACCGATCCGCCATTTATGGAATTACCATGAATGGCAACGTTTACGACACTGTCAGGCACAGGTACAATCGATGTATTACCAATTCCCAGCACACCTACTCCAGCCAGACTATTGTCGATGGTGTTGTGTTGAATGGAAACATTGCCGCTGGATCCTGCCGCCATCACACCGATGGCAAGGCCAGTGTTCCGGAATGAGTTATGATGCAGATCAAGACTGAACCCATCTGCTGCGTCGTAAATAGCCATGAAACCGGCAGGAGCATCATGAACCCGGTTGTTCGAAAACAGGACCGATGTAGTATTGTGTACCAGGACACCAGCCGGGATTGACATGGCCGGATTGATGTCAGCAAGCGGAAAGCCAGCGCCGGTGTTCATGAGATCAAATCCGCGGATCTTGACGTTGCCAGCACCTTCCACATTCAGTGCAGCTGAAGCGCCGGCACTACCGTCTATCACCGGAAAACGGCCGCCGAAGCCGCCATCCGTGCCAAGATGTTTGCCTTCGCCGATAAGATCAAGGTCGTTACCGATCGCAACGTTCTCACCATAAGAACTGCTTGCAGCAAAGACATACACTCGCCCGAACCCGCGAGCCTTGGCCGCATCCACGCCTTCCTGCACAGTGTTGAACGGGTGCTGGAACGAACCATCCTCCACACCGGAATTGTTGTCACCATCGACAAAGATCATCTTGCTCAGATAAGCGTAGGTGGCGTCCGACGCGGTCGAAGCCAAAATCGTTTCGGCCGCTGTCTCGGTCAGCTTGCAGATCTGAATGTGCGGATCACGAACAACGTTCTCTGTCAGGCGCGACGCAAATGCTCTCACGCCCGGTTTGAAGACTGCCCTGGTGCCTTCAAAAGGATTGCGACCATGGACCAGATTGGCCACATCGAAAGGCAACTGAACTCTTCCGCCAACCATATATGAACTACCGAAGAGCTTGTCATCATCATAATATGCCGCGTCAAGAACCAGCGCCGGCAGTGCCCTTATCTCAATCCTTGCCTTAAAGCCTTCCACGTCTTCCAGGTTGAGATTAGGGCTGAACCTGTAATAGCCGCCGAACAGCCGAGTTTCGAATTTGGCGGCAAGCAGAGGCAATTTGAAACCTACTTCGGCGTCAAAACCGTCCATCGTCCCAACCATGGTCGTGAAGACTTCGCGAAGTGATGTCTCGGTCGTGGTAGTATGCGATGTCTCGTAGAGCGTATTGCCGGAGGCGCGCTGGTCATAGGACTTGGTCGTAGTAACCCCGACCAAAGAGGTCCTTTCCTGAACGTCGACGACCTCTTTGTCATTCTCGGGCAGATAGTAGTTAGCACGAGCATCAATCCACTTGCTCAGAACTTCGAGACCTGCCCCAAACTGGTTGAACTGAACCCCATCACCGGGCCAACGGGAGTCGTAATAGAGATTACCACCAACAATCACGTCCCTGGAACGGAGCAGGCGTCGATAACCCACGCCCAGATTAACTTCCGACTCGGAGTCATCGTTATAGGTAAAACGTGGATTGACGAACCAAAGCCCGGATGACGACTGGTATAATGGCGCCAGCAGATCAAGAGTCCCTTCCGCAGTGCTGTCACCACCCCGCCCCATAATGGTCAGCTGCCCGTCAGGCGCTGACGGTGCTTCCACGGCCAGACCGGTCCCTGCACTGGCAAAAAACAACACCATTGCCAGCAAAACCGCAAACAATCCTCGCCAGTCGTATTTCTTAACCATGAGAGCTCCTCCTTGTTGCTTCATATCCCCGGCCAATCCATCTTGAATAGTATCTGGATCTCAGAAAACAGTATATAGTCCTGTAAATGGTGTCAAGTGTGGAAAGAAGAATCTTTTGCGCCTCTTTTGCGCCTCAGACTGCTTAGAAACGGGCTCGCCGGAGACCACTCCTCCAATGCACCCAAATCTGGGGCATTTTGGAGGGCAGCTCTTCTCGACGCCGTCGTTCTTGTATACGTGACGTACCCTTAACGCCTCTACAGAACTAGCCCCGAGATCTCAATCTTGTCGTCTATGGAGCATTCGGCTCCGATCATTTCATGCACGAAAGACTTGAGTTCGAACTTGGGACCTATCGCCAGGTGTGCTTTGAACATCTTGTCCGTAACGCTGTAATTGCCGCCGGTCAGCACTTCCTTCTTGCCACCCTTCCCCTGAATCTCCAACCTGTAACCTTCGCCTTCTCGCCGGAGACCGATGGGCAGGTGGGCATTTCTCAGGAACGCCGACAGCCGGTTCCCGGCTTCAGCCGGCGACGTCACACATAGTTCAACGTCAACTATTGCGCTCCTGAACACGCCAGGCTTGAACCCCTCTGCCAGCGAAACAAAGGAGACATCCGAACATTTGGCTGCCACGGGCTTCGAAAGCGCCCTGATCAGCCGGTCGCTATCCCACGCCTTCAAAGCAAAGACCGTTTCGCCACCGCCAATACCGAACCTTAACAGATTGTCACTGATGCTGAACAACTGCTCTTCAACTGCAAGAAGATTGTCTGCCAGTTCCGGCAGGACGGCCAGCAACTTCTTAAACGCAAACGCCCCAGCCCACGCCGGCTTAACATCGCGAAAACATGACGACAACCGGAATACCGCATGTGTCGGCCTGAGCCGCCTCTTCTTATCTATGAGCTCCTGGAAAGACTCGAGTTGACTCTTATTCAGGGGCGACTTCGTTGAATGCGTGAGTATGCTCTGTTTCTGCCGTGAATCCGAGCATGCACCACAAACCAGACAATGCCCGCGCTTTGCCGGCCGACCAAGGCAATGCCCGGTATCGTCAGCGTTCTTTGACCGCAAATACATCGAGTAGAGGAAATCGTCAGAAATTCCGGATTTCACAAACGGAAGAGGAAATTTATAGTCCGGCCCCTTTTCCCCCAGGAACTTGCTATTCCATTCACCCTTGTCCACCATCCATTTTCTAAGCCATTCCCACCACCGGTTATCGAGTCGGTTGTCATAACAGCAACCTTCTACTGCCATAGCCGCGATCGGCTCATACAGCCAATGCCCGCCGATAGCCATAACCTGCGATACACAATACTCAGTCCACGACACAGCCTCCCTCACCTCATGGCCGTTTTCGCGACAAACCGCCGCCACTTCTTCCATCAACGGTCTCCACTCCGACCTGTCCAGCAAAAGCCGTTCGTGTCGCATAGGAGTGCCGGGCAGGCGTACGAGGAATCCAAAGCTGAACATCGTACGGAGCCCGCTCTGTTGAAGCTGCCGAAGTCTGCCGAGGTGCATACAGAGTTCACGGAACTCAGTCAGGTCCGCCTCGTTTTCACTCCCCGTAAGCACAAAAAACAGCTTGATCTCGCGCACCGGCGCCTTTACCACGCGCGCAAGCACGCCATTGATTGTTCCAATCGCCAGACTCTTGTTCAGTTTTGCCCGCTGCCTTGTACTTATGCCCTCTATGCCCAGTGTAAAGGTGCGCTTCTCACCGACCACTTCAGCCTGTAACACCTGGGGACAGTCCCAAAGCGCCTCCATTCGCTGGCTCTTCAACGTAACACTGTCAAAGAGATGACTCAACTCAACCATCATCGAGACAAACTCCGTGTGCTCACTGACGCTAAAGCCGTAAAGGTCCAGCGAACTGCATCCCTGTGCCTGCTTGAGTTCACGGGCTTTCTTCACAATATCCGCGGCCGGTATTTCGCGATACGGCTTTCGATCATAGCCCTCAAAGCAGAATGAGCAGAAGGCAGGACAACCATAAGCAACCTGAATTTTGGCCGTACCTGCCTCATCACTGTTGAGCAGAGGATAGTCGACGGGTATATCTTTCCCGGACGGGACTGGAACAATGTACTTGGTGGTTTTTACAGCCATTCCGGATCCGGCCACCCAAAGCCCCTTGATCTTCTTCGCTGCGCTTGCCAACAGCTTGCGCTTGTCGCCGCGCTTCCCGTTGCGAACCATGCGAAGAAGAGCCGCTACCTGGTGCTCACCCTCACCAAAGAACACCGCGTCCGCGAAGCTCTCGCCGTCCTCCCGGATAATGGCCTGGGCACACATGGTATTGGAACCGCCAAGTATCACGGGCGGCCACTTTGCTTCCCGCTTGCCGGCGTCGAGCGGGATCCCTGAATTAGCCAGCAGGTAGGGCAGGTTTATCAGTTCAAGGGCATACGAATTTGAGACAAGGACCACATCGAACTCGTCCACTGTCCGGAAGGACTCCATGCCCATGAGCAGAGGCACTCCGGCTCCGATCAAAAACTGCCTGTCGCGCAGAACCGGCAGAAAACACATGTCGACGTACGACTTAGGCTCTGCCCGGCGGGCGGCATCAGCAAGGAATAAATGCGGTGTCGAACGATCCACATCCCGGAACGGCGACAGGCGAACGATCAGTACCTTCAGCTTTGCCTTTTCGAACACCGGATTGGCGAACGTCGGATTCGGAACCGGACGCAACTGATCCGCCTGCTTAAGCTGGTACAGATTCTCCCGCATGAACTTGCTGAAATCGGCCATTGAAACTCTCTCCCGTCTGTATTCCTCTATCCTCGCCAATCCATTGCCGCACAGAGGATACGCGAAATCCCGCAGACAACAAGCGTGGAAGTGAGACGGTCACTCAACAATAACCGCCGTCTTGTCGTCGATGCAGACAATCACTTTCTGGCCTAGTGCCAGGAACTTCTTCAGTTCCGGCTTGTCGGAAACCAGCTTGAAGTACTCGTCACTTCCGTACTTGACCGTGACTGTCTTCATGCCGGTCTTATAGTCGCGGTCAGTCCAGACGCCATTGGCCAGGTAGAATATCTTCCTGCCAACCTGTTTCACCATCGGGGCAATGTCGTCATTCACTGAATCCGCCTTCTTGTAGTCCTCGATAGCCTTGCTCAGTTTGACGGCATCCTTGCCGGCCTGTCCCTCAAACTGTCTCTTGAGTTCGGTCTCACTGGCACGGCTCATCTCCTTTCGGCCGCCGACGTGGCTACTGCTGCCCGAAAGGGCGCTTTCCTCTGCGAAGTTACGGGCAAATACCGGCATGGGCGCCGATTCTGCCGGAGTCACTGCCTGCACAGCAGGAGCTGCGGCCGCCAAATCTGAGCCCCCTCGACTGCTCCTGCCATCCATTGCCGATCCGCGCTCCGTCTTCTCTGTCCACGTCCACCCGCTTGCAGGAGGAGCCGGTTTCTTCGCCGCGTATCCAGTACCCTCATTTTTGAGCCGGTCGATCCCGTTCTGGCGATATGCGTCATCGCTCTCAAGCACCAGATAGGACGTATATGGAGTCATGATCCCGTGCTCCTTACCAAGCCTGATAACCTCGTCTTTCAATTCCTTGTCCTCGCCACGCAGGCGGATCTCATCCAGCAGGTACCCCACCCGCCGGGTCGCCCACAACCGTGGTATGAACTCGTTCTCTGAATTTTCCTTCGGAAACGTTCCTTCGAATACGAATTCCTGCTTCTTGCCGTTTATCTCACCAGCAAGGCGAATTGCATAGTCGCCGTTACCCTTGTAGCGGCCGAAGATCGTGATCTGCTGACCCGCAAACAAGTCGGCCAGTTCCTGAGGATGAATCATTTTCACATCAAGTTTATCTATGGTCAGTTTGGGCTGTGCCAGGACCGGCGTATTGATCTTGTCGGCAAATGACGAGACCTTAACCTCAATGTCCTCGCCCGGCGCAACGTATTGCGAAACGCCGCCGTTCTCCGATGACATCCCGTCAAGCAGGTGTGCATTAAGATCCTCCCCTACGCCGAACACAAAGATACGCGACCTGGTGCCACTGTGTTTCCTGATATTCTCAAGAATCACTTTGGGATCGGTCTCGCCTATGGTCGGTTTTCCGTCGGTCAGGAACACCACAAGATGCGGACGATCACCCTTCTTCGCCGCCCCCAGTGCGGCATTCATCGCCTCGTCTATCGCTGTCCCGCCCCGCGCTTCAATGGTCGCAATAAATTCGTCGGCCTTCTTCAAGTTCTTCTCGTTAACATCCATGAATTCCACGGAAAGTTTCTCGACGTCTGTGCTGAACCTCACAATATTGAACCTGTCGCCATCGTTCAGCTTCCGGATGCAGTACTTCAGGGCTTCACGAGCCTGCTTGATCTCATCGCCCATCATACTGCCTGACGTGTCGAACACGAAACTAACATCGCGACGGACCACCTGCTCGGCCTTCGGTGCAACAGTGGGCGCGAGCAGCATCATGAAATAGCCGTCCTGCCCCTGCACTGCATGCGTTATCAGATTGATGCCAAAGTCCTTCTTCGATACGCCATAGTACAGGACAAAATCCCTGTCCAGCAGGGCGCGCTCCTCTTCGAACCCGATAACGGCCCGATTGTCACCCTTTCGCGTAACACCGATCTTATGCGACGGTGAGTAAACTGTCTTGATCGGAACCCCCGACGCGATCTCGGCCTTTACTGTAAAATCTCCGAGTGTGGACGATGCCCGTTCACTGGTCTTCAAGGGGTACACATACTTGTAGAGACCGGCTTCGAATTCCAGCGTCTGTGAGTAGGATATCTCTATTCTCTGCTCACCGTTGCGTGGCACCGGATACACACTGACCCTGAAAAGGTTGCCACCCATCTGCTCAAGCAGACCGGGATCTTTCATCCGGCGCACAATGTCCTCGTAAATCTGGCGGGCCTTCCCCTTCTCCACCAGTTCACCACTCACACGCTTGCCGTTGATATACATGGCAAAGTCAGCAATACTGGCATTTTCCGGCAGGGGAAACACATAAACAGCCTCCAGGTCCCGATCCACATTATTTTTGAATACCTGCTCGATCGAGGCAGTCGCCGTTCCGTCCTTGATCTGAATATTCACACGCTGGCTTTTAATAGCCAGAGGAGGCAGTGACTGATCCCTGGGTATCAGCATTCCCGACCCGAATGCAGAAGCCGCTATGCACAACACGAACACAACTATTGCCCGTACAATCGATCGTTTCATGCCTAGACCTCCATTATCGTTCGTCTTATCACGCCAAATGGCCGATGAATCCGTGTAATCCTCCCGCCACTCCATCCCTGTATACTACTTAGACGCTCGTGTCGGCGGAAAAGTTCCAGAAAAGATGATTAATGTTCGCAGCTCACAAGGATTCATGTCTTACCCAAATCCTCGCCTAAAGAGATATCGTGAATGCTGAACCGGCTTTTATCCTCAACACCCACACGGCGTCGCATAGCTCCGCCCTCCAGAACACGTCATCTAGACATGCGATAGGATTTCCATGGAGGGCGGAGCTATGCGACGCCGTGTTAATGGGGTGAATTGACAACGCACACCAAGGTGCAAAGCTCTTAGGCGAGGATTTGGGTCTTAAGAGGTGGCTTGACGCGACCACATCCACCGGACTACCTTCGAC
>JBAXMA010000041.1:0-14640 GCA_037134535.1 bacterium | reverse complement strand
GAGGACTATCTCATGTGCCTGGCCATTGTGGTAGGTGGGTTGACAGGGTGCTTACAGAGATCTTCTTGCGGCACACAGAGCCTTGTGAGGGAGTCCTCCGGGCGGATCAACCCCAGGACTCGGTATCCATCGCGTGACAAAGTCTCGCATATGGGGCAGCTGAAGTTGACAGCCGTTGATCCGGTTGCTACGCCATTCCACTGTCGGCATACACCTGTGCAACGACAGCCAGTGCCGCCCGTGCATCGGGCAGGCCAGCGGCCGGTTGGCGGTTCAATCGGATGTCATCAATGAACTCCGAGAATTCCAGTTTCCATGAGTTGTCGCCCATGGGGTACTCCCAGGCAGTCGTTTCGGGTGGTCCCATTTCCGGCAGCATTCTGTAGTGGGTAAGTCTCTCCACTCCATAGCTGCCGCCCAGTCCGCTAATGTCCAGCTTGCCGTCGCGGCCATAGATCTCGAGAGAAAACATGTTCTTCCATTCCGTGCAACTCACGTGGAGGAAAGCGGCCTGCTGTCGTGCTGTTTTCAAAAGGAGAAAAGCATTATCATCCACTGGCATGTTCCAGAAATAGGTGTTTGCAAAGCCTGATACATGTTTGAAATCGCCTAGAAACCACCGGGCAAGGTCTATCAGGTGCACGCCCTGATCCATGAGCTCGCCGCCGCCGGACATCTTCGGGTTTGCGCGCCACTCCTTTTCATAGCCTATTCGCCCACCATGTCCATAGCGGGCACGAACGAACATCAGATCGCCAAGCACGCCGGATTTCTTGATTTCCATTGCCCGTATGAGAGCAGGGTGATACCGGTGGTTGAACCCGACACGGACGAGCCTGCCTGCCTTCTTTGCGGCCCGCATCACTGTGTCAATTTCGCGCACGTTCCGGGCCGCAGGCTTCTCAACAAGAACATGTTTGCCACATTCTACAGCCGCCTTGGCAATTTGTGAAAGCAGGTCGTTTGTTGTGGCAATCACGACAATATCGACATCAGGCTGGCACACAAGATCCTCCCATCGGATCATTGCCACCGCCCCTGGAGATGTTGAGGCCACGGCCTCGGCCCGACTTTGCTCGATGTCGGCACATGCAACCAATCTTGCTGATGCAAGGGTCTTTGCGCGCTTCTGGCCGATGAATCCGCAACCAACAATGCCAATCCCGGGTGTTTGTTTTTTCATTTTGGACTCTCCTCGATCCAGCCACGGTCCTTTGGCACAATCCTCCGGAGAGTGTAGACGTCAGACTTGGCAAGCTTCGTAACATTTGCCGGCAAGTCCTTCCACGGGTCCCACACTGCGCTGATCAGTTTTCCGGTGATTCCATCGCTTGCTGCTGACGCCAGAAACACGGCTAGTGCTGCGCCTATGTCCAGACTCGTTCCGCCCTCTTTTTTCTGCTTAAGGGCGCGTGCATAGAAGGCCTCTCCAACTGCCTTGGGACCGGATTCCAGAACCTCGTCAAGCAGTCGTGTGTTCAGGGCGCCTGGCGCCATAGAGTTGACGTCGATGTGATTCTCGCGGACTTCTTCAGCGAGTGTCTCTGCAAAGCGGACAATTGCCGCCTTGGACGCAGCGTATGCACTGATCCTCGGAAGAGGATTGGTTGCTCCGCCGCCGGAAAGCTGTATAATCTTACCGTACCCATGAGCTTTCATGTGAGGCAGCACTAGTCGGCAGAGGTAAGCCGAGCCCATCACGTTGATTTGCATGGCTTCTTTCCATTTCTTCCAGTCCACGTCTTCAATCAGGCCTTTGGGGCCGTAAATGCCGGCGTTGTTCACAAGTATGTGAAGCTGAGAAAATTCATTCAAGGCTGTCTTCACAAGACGTTTCGCGTCATTTTCTTTCGAAACGTCCGCCTCTAATGCGACGACCTTCTGATCCTTGCCGGCCAGTCTTGCAACCTGCCTTCTGGCTTTGTCCAGTTCATTGCGGTTCCGCGCGCAGATCACAACACTGCAGCCAGCCTTCACATAAGCGCTGGTTATTGCCAGGCCAAGACCATGGCTGGCTCCCGTTATCAGGGCGGTTCGCCCTTTGAGACTGTATTTCATCTTGCGTTTCCCGCCACTTGCCTGCCCACAGCCACATACTCGATTCGATCGTCTGCTCCAAGAGTTCTTGCCAGAAAACGTGTCGCGTCCACTACCGTTGCCGATCTCATGGCTGCCACCACTTCTGCTGCGTTTATCTGGCGGTAATCCGGCCACTCAGTTGCCACCACCAGAACATCTCCGCCCCGCGCTGCGTCAAGAGCCGAGGAATGCAAAGTGATCACAGATGCCAGCTCCGGAGGAATCGTCTTTATCGCCGGGTCATGAGCGTGAACTTCGGCACCCGATTCAGTGAGGCGCTTGCACAGCTCCACAGATGCCGACCGCCGCAATGTGTCCGTTCCAGGCTTATACGTCAATCCCCATAATGCGATTCTTCTTCCCTTCAGCTTGTTATCCGTGAGATCCATGATTCTCTGGAGAGTCCAGCCTTTGTGTATGTCATTGCTTTCCCGGACGGCCGACAGCATGCGTACATTCTTGCTGGCAGTTGCGCCCAGCGTCTGCAGAAACGAAATATCTCTGGCCAGCGTGCCGCCGGCAAAAGCGGCACCCGGTCCCAGATAGGCTTTGGGGCCGATACGCGCATCAGTCTTCAGTCCACGTTCAACCTCTTGCGCGTCCGCGCCGACGGCTTCGCACAAGACCGCGATCTCGTTGGCGAACACGACTGATGCGGCGAGAAAACCGTTAATTGCATGCTTAGTCATCTCTGCCGATTCCACGCTCATCCACTCAATTCTGCCGGTGACAGGTTTCAACATGGCTTCAATCCTGTTCCTGTCACTCTCATTACGGATTCCGACAACCACGCGGTCTGGCTGGCTGAAAACGCTGATTGCCTTTCCCAACCGGAGATTTTCCGGTGAGCAGGCAAATGATATCTGTTTTGCCGGGTAACTTAAGGCATGAGCTGTTTCAAGTCGGCGAGTAGTCCCGACCGGCAATTGAGATGAAATTAGTACTAGTGTGTGTGACTGGAGATGCGGAAATAACTTCTCTACGTTGCCCACAACCGACTCAACGTCGGCCTGATCGTTATCGTCAACCGGCGTATCAAATGTTACCCACACAATCTCAGCTGCGGCCATTGCCACGGCCCGGTCTGCCGTGAATCTAAGTAAGCCGCAGTTTATTCCTTGCAGGATGAGTTCTTCCAGACCCGGCTCAAAAAGGGGCGGCTTGCCGGCCTGTAGACTGGCTGCAACCTTGGGATCCGGATCGAAGCCTGTGACATCATGCCCGGCTGCCGCAAGGCAACCCGCAGTAACCGAGCCGAGATGCCACAGTCCTGCCACGCAAATTTTCACAGGCGAGTCTCCATCACCCAGGAATTACCAAGAAGATAGTCGACCGTGCGTATTATGCCTTCCCGGATCGTGAGCTTGGGTGCCCATCCAAGAGAACGCATTTTCTTGCAGTCGAGGAATATGAACGGACTGTCCCCGATCCATCCGCGTTCGCCGCCAGTGTGATTCAGCCGCGGCGTCGCACCGAGGTGGCCGCAAATCCACCCGATTGAGTCGTTGACCTGGCAGTACTCATTCGCGCCAAGGTTGAGAATGTTCACCCGATCCGGGGCTTTTTCGATAGCTAGAAGGATGGCATCAATGCCGTCCTGAACATAGAGATAGGACTTGCGCTGAAGGCCATTGCCCAGTACGCGCAATTCATTGGGATTACTGCGGAGGCTACGGCAGAAATCGAACACATGTCCGTGAGTGTATCGTTCGCCCAGAATTGAGACAAACCGGAAGATGTATCCCTGAAATCCGAAGCCCTCACAGTACGCCTGAATCATTCCTTCCCCGGCCAGTTTCGATGCGCCATAGAGGGATGTCTGAACTGGAAATGGTGCGTCCTCGGGAGTTGGGAATACCTTGGGTTCCCCATAGATGGACCCTGTCGATGAAAACGCAATCCGCCTGACCCCGTTCATTCGCATTGCTTCAAGCACATTGAAAGTTGCAATCGTGTTTTGATCCAGGTCTCTGCGCGGATGCTCTGTTCCGAAGCGTACATCTGCATTTGCTGCCAGATGGAAGACAAAATCTGTCTTCGTCATTGCCGCAGTCACCGCACCGGCATCAAGCAGGTCTCCTTGAACAAAACGGAAAGAAGACGAACGGACGGCATCGTCAAGAAACCGCATGTTGCCGGTGGATAGATTATCGAACACCGTTACCGAGTGTCCGGCCTGAATCAGCCGATCGGTAAGCGTGCTTCCGATGAATCCAGCGCCGCCAGTGACGAAGCATTTCATTTTGTGTAAACCAGCCCTATTACAAGGTTCATCCATACACCCGGAAGCAGAAACGGGAAGAAGGCCGAGTGCTTTCTAGTAAATCGTGCGTTCAGTTCGTCCATAATTTCGTTGGGCTTGTTAATGTGCTCTGAAGCCACCAACCAGTCGTATGACTGGCCATAGCGCTTCTCGAACACCCGCCGTGCGGAGATGTTCCTTGCCATGCGGTACGCCAGTCCGCCCTCACACGGGATCATGGCGCAGAACGAACCGCCCGGCTTGAGTAATCGCTTTATTTCATCTAGCGCTTGAGGTAGATCCGGAAGATGCTCAAGAACATGAATCGCGAGCGCGCGGTCAAAAGAGTTGTCGTCAAAACTCAGGCGTTGCTGGCAGTCGCCTGTGACCACGTTGACTCCCGGATGAGCGGCACGGATTTTGTCGGCAAGTTCCGGTCTTAGCTCCACTGCGGTGTATTTCTGTTTGCTCAGATCCTCGTACTGCAGATGTGCGCCGCTCCCCGCGCCGATCTCCAGCGTGGATCCAGCGGGACACATTGTTCTCAAGGGATACCGGTGGTTGAACCATTCGATCGCGCCAAACCGCTTCGGTAGAATCTCGAGCCAGACAGACATAAAGTCGTCTCGTATCCTTATCTGGTCTTCAGTCAGAGGCGGGAGTTGCTTGGGCCATTTGGCAGTGTGGTTGTTCTCAGTCATAGATTCATATCGCTTTCGCTTTGTCAGGAGTTGTCGATTGCTCATGTGATTGTGGCTTTGAGCGCCGATGCATGGAATATATTCGAAAGATATCCTTCACATTTTGCAAGTTTCCCCGAACAAGCTGCAGACGGCTGTCCGCATCGTCCCGCCACCGCACCGGGATCTGGACTATCCGGTATCCCGCCTTTTCGGCCAGGCACAAAATCTCGACATCAAACATATACCCGTCAATCTTTTGTTTTGCGAAAAGACAGATTGCAGCGTCACGCCTGAAGAACTTGAATCCACATTGCGTGTCGTTGATTCTCTTCAATCCTACTACGCTATGCATGAAGATGCCAAACCCCCGGGAACCAAGCCTGCGGTACAACGGTTGCGGATGCTCGATTCGCGCTCCTAAGCATCTGGATCCAATGACCACCTCGTTGCCTTCGGAGAGTGGGCCCATGAACTTGTCGAGTTCCGTGATCGGCGTTTTATTGTCTGCATCCGTGAAGCCGACAATTGAGCCCTTTGCCAGGCAGACTGCCCGACGGATCCCGAACCCTTTACCCCTGCGCTCATTGTCTCCTGTGACGCAGATTCGCGGGTCGCGTGCCGCCAGTTCAGCAGCCCTCTCCCGAGTGCCATCTTGTCCATCAGCGGAGACGATGATTTCAAAAGAGTAGTTCCTGGATTCAAAGTAGTGAACTGCCTCACCCAGAGTTTCAACGATGCGTTGTGCTTCGTTGAACGCCGGAATAACCAAGCTGATAAAGATGTCCTTTGGCAAAGCCCGTTACCTCCACTGAAGCCATTTCTGAGTCAGCCTCATCCATGAAACAATGCCTCTCGCCAATGGGTCGGCCGATGTTTCAGAATGCTTTGGATTGAATTCCCAAGCCTGTCTTCTTGCACGATATGGGTAAGTCTCCAAGGTTGCTCTGTCAAAACGCTCTGACATAGGATGCTGGAAGAAGGGGAGGGATGCAAGCCAGAACCTGACTGCTAGAACCTGAAGACTCTGCAAGAGCAGGCATGATCGCTCCTTTTGGATTATTTTCGTGATTCGACTGCGGAAGTGAAGATCCTCATGATTGTGACCTTGCAAATCGGTTCGCGGTCTACTCGGTTGTTATGTTGTTGAACAGAACAACTGGCGGTTGTCCGTTCGCTTTTATGGAGCCACTACCGGGTTTAAAAGTCAGCATTGTCTTGCCCGGGGGCATATTGGAGATGGAGAGAGCGTAGTCGCGGACCTCGTTCTGGATTATCTGCCATGAGCCGAGTGTGCCTCCCGGTCCGACGATCTCGAGTTTGTCCACGCCGAGTCCAACGGCTCTTGCCTTTAGACGGACTGAACGGGGCTCACTGCCGAGCTGATAGATGGCGACTTGTGCAGTACCAGTTGCCGTCATCCAGTCTCCGCCATCTTTGGGGTTCAGCCAGAAGCCGAAGCCATTGACCAGGCGACGTAATATCAGCCTGTTTTCCTTTCGTGCCTTCAGAATGAGATCTTCCTCGGTGTTGTAGGAAAAGGATGCGGAAAAAGTTTCATTCTTGGTCAGATCTTCCTGCTCAGGACTTCCGTCATTGTCCGCAGTGTTATACATTCCGCGTCGCGCGAGATATATCCCGTGAATGTTAGTGAAAGTCTTCTTTTGCCCGAAAATGTATTTCGGCCAGCCTGGTGAGTCTCCCAGGTACAAGAATGCCACTTCGGGATATTTTTCCAGGAAAGCACGGAACCGTGAGGATGTGTTGTAATCGCAAACGCCCAGGTGGGCAAACGTTCTGTTCGGAATCTTGTATTCTTCTGGATATCCGCTCGGCCCCATCCATCTTAATTCGTAGACGTTCCACGTCAGAACGATGCTTCCTTCCTGAGTATTCTCTTTGATCCACCTGGTCACGTCTCTCTTAGGCCAGTCGTTGCCGGTTATGCGGTAGTAATCATTGTATACAGGGACCATGGTAACTGCCCAAAGCGCGAAGACGGGAAGTGCCGCAGAATAACCCCATGCCCTCTCTCTGGAAAGCCTGAGTCCCAGCCGAACCACGGCCCATACGCCGTAAGCGGAAAGAATAGCAATACTTGGATAAGTGAAAATGAAATACCGGGGTTCGGGCTTTTGGCCGAGGTCAACAGCTGCAGACAATGCATACGGAAACACTAACCACAAGACAAGCACGGCAGCGACAATGCGTGATCGACGTGTCGCATAGATCAAACCCATTACCAATAAGCAGATAAAGAGTCCAAGTCCAAGTCCATTGCCGAATCCCTGTCTTGTGAAGAGACGATATAGCAGGTGGGCATCGATCTGCAGGAGTTGGGAACCCGCCCATGGCGTTACCTCGCTCCGCAAGATCACTCCTATTTGGCGCATGTAAAAGCCCAGAAGAATGGCCACCGCAACTGCAGACAAGGCGAAGCCTGTTATCAAGCGTTTTGTGGGACCCCAGGGGTATTTTTTCCATACACGGGTGGCAAGCAGGGCGGAGCCGATTATTCCTTGTGCGAGGCATGCAACGGCACCCATAAAGTGCGACATAACCATGAGGACAGATGCCAATGCATACCCGATCCAATGCCTCTTCTTCTCACCATCACAGAAGACTATCCGGCAGAAGAAATAGAGGGATAGCCAACTGAAGAAAGCGTATACGCTGTAGCCGTGAGCATCGCGGGAATAGTAAATCTGGTAGGCGGAGAAGCAGACGAACAGGCTGGAGACAATGGCTATCCGGCGTCCGCATATGATTCGGGCCAGCATGTACTGGACGGGAATGATTGCTGTCCCCATGATGACGACAGGCAGGCGCGCGGCCCACTCGTTGTTGCCGAACAGCATCAGTGAATAGTGGATCAGCACCATGTGGAGTGGCGGGGTTACGTCGATTTTGCACGTCAGGATGTCTTGGATGGATCCGAGGGCGATCCGCATACTGCCCGACTCGTCACACCAGAATGAAGGATTACCAACTCGCCAGAACCGCAAAGCGGCTGCAATTGTTACGAGTATGGCAAGACAGACCCACTCCCAACGGTCGAATCTTGTGTTGACGCCGCCCGCCTGCATCTGCAGGGAGAACAAAGTTGGCTCCGATAGGTTCTCCTGTCGCACTTCCTGCTCGGGAATGGAGCGGGTCAGGTGTGCCTTGTCGCGTCTCCTCTTCATGGAGGCCGATCTCCCTGTTCTCTTTCTTGTGGGCAACATTATGGCCCGGATATTTCAAACGCTGCGAACGGTGTTTGTAATATCCGGACTCGTGGAGGCGCAAAATAATCAATCGCCCCGATACCGAATACTGATTACAACTGGTCACAGCATATGGCAGATGGTTCTTTGTGTCCATCCATAAGCACACTCTTGCGGGCCGGAAGGCTGCCAGTTGGAACCTTTTCACAGAGTCGCGACAAGAAATATTTGTTCGTTGTCATGGCGACATGCGGCGTGATAGTCTGAGGAAAGTACTATTTGGCTCAGCAAAGGAGGGGCGATGAGTGACGATTTCATTACGCGGCATCTCGCAGAGACGGCGCAGATCCTTCAGCGTCTTGATGCCGGGGCCATACATCGAGTTGTAAAACTACTGGCCGATCTTAGAGCGCGCGGAGGACGGCTCTTTCTGCTCGGTGTTGGGGGTAGCGCGGCGAACTGTTCCCATGCGGTCAATGACTTCCGAAAACTCGTTGGCATAGAGGCGTATGCTCCGACAGACAATGTTTCGGAATTGACTGCTCGGGCAAACGACGAGGGGTGGGCGTCGATCTTTGTGAACTGGCTGAAAGTCAGCCGCCTTGGCACCGGGGATATGGTATTTGTCATGTCGGTCGGGGGAGGAAATCTTGAGAAGAACGTCAGCCCCAATCTGGTCGAGGCGTTGAAATATGCAAAGGAAGTAGGGGCAAGAGTGGTCGGAATAGTCGGGCGCGACGGTGGGCACACAGCCAGGGTGGCCGATGCCTGTGTGATCGTTCCTGTTGTCAACGAATCCGCAATTACCCCGCACACGGAGGCGTTCCAGGCGGTGGTGTGGCATTTGCTGGTTTCGCATCCGGATCTTAAGACTGCTCAGACAAAATGGGAATCCGTTACCGCAAAAGGGAGCTGCCAAGCATGACAAAAGATAAAGCCGGTAAACAGGCGCAAGTTCTCTTGCTGGGAGACATGAAGATAAAGATCTTTTCCGATGGTGCCGATCTGGATTCGATTGCAGCAGCCTATCAAAAAGGGGTAGTGAAAGGATTCACAACCAATCCAACTCTTATGGCCAAGGCTGGCGTTACAAACTACATAACATTTGCAAAAGAAGTCCTCCGGATCGTACCGGATCTGCCAGTGTCTTTCGAGGTATTCTCTGATGATTTCGATGGTATGCGCAGGCAGGCCTTGATTCTCACTGAGTTAGGCAGGAATGTCTATGTGAAGATTCCGGTGACAAATACTAAGAGTCTGCCTGCCGCGCCGCTGATCCGGGAACTGTCGCATAAAGGGTTGAAGTTGAACATTACGGCCATTCTTTCTCTGCGCCAAGTCAAGGACGTGTGTTCCGCTCTTTCGCCTAAAATTCCTTCGATAGTGTCGGTGTTCGCGGGGCGTATAGCGGATTCCGGCCGCGACCCTCTACCTCTCATGAAGGAATCGCTGGAACTGGTGAAGGCGTTGCCTGCGGCAGAGCTTCTTTGGGCCAGTCCACGAGAAGGGCTCAACATTATTCAAGCGGAACAGATGGGATGCCACATCATTACTGTCACGCCTGACCTGCTGGCAAAGACTTCTAATTTCGGCAAGGATCTGGAAGTCTACTCACTGGAGACCGTGAAAATGTTCTACAACGACGCCGTAAAGAGCGGCTTCAGCATATAGAATAACGCACGCAGCGCCCTGGAGGTCAATTCATCATGATAATTACACGGACGCCCTTTCGGATCACCCTTGGCGGAGGCGGCACCGATCTGCCGTCGTTCTACGAGAAACACGGTGGCTTCGTCTTTGCGATGACGATTAACAAGTACATGTATATCATGCTCAATAGGCCTGCTGTTGCCAATCGCAAGATTGTGATCCGGTACAGCCAGGAAGAGACAGTTGACAACGTGGATGAGATCAGGCACCCGCTTGCCCGCGAAGCACTCAGAATGCATGGCGTCCGTGAGAACGTGGAACTGACCAGCATCGCGGATATGCCCGCGCGGACAGGTCTGGGATCGTCGGGCGCCTATCTGGTAGGACTGCTTACAGCGCTTCACGCGCACAAGCGCGAGTCGGCATCGGTGGCCGTGATTGCCGAGGAGGCCTGTCGTATCGAGATGGACATACTCAAGGAGCCGGTGGGTAAGCAGGATCAGTACATGGCGGCGTTTGGCGGTTTCCGAACACTGGATATTGCCAGGGACGGAAAGGTGACCGTCGGCACGGTGCCTGTGGACTTTGCGCTGGTCAACGAGCTCGCTGCCAAGGCACGGATATACTACACGGGTGTTCAGCGTTCGGCCACTGCAGTGCTCAAATCCCAGGATGATGCCGCGCGGAAGAAGGAAAGCCCTGATCATTCACGAGTAGTTGATTGCCTTTGCCACATAAAGGAACTCGGATTTAAAATCCAGAAGGCCTTTGAACAAAGTGATCTTGACGCATTTGGCACGCTGATGGATGAGCACTGGCGCTTCAAAAAACAGATGTCGGATGGCATCAATCTGACTGTGCTTGATGAGCTCTACGAAGAGGTGAAGAAACGTTTTGGCGTGTTGGGCGGGAAGATCATCGGAGCTGGCGGCGGTGGTTTTCTCATGCTCTATTGCCCGACGCATGGCAGGGCACTCGACCAGTTTATGGAAAAGCATAAGATGCACCGCGTAAGCTACTTTCCGACACTGCAGGGGGCCAAGGTTGTCAGCGACATTACCCCGTTCGATGATTTCGACAATCCGGCATGAGATTCTTCCGCGAATGGGAAGGCTGAGGGTATGCAGGTTGTGATTTTAGCAGGTGGACTCGGTACACGATTGCGTGGAGCGGTGCCGAACATTCCGAAAGCCCTGGTTCCGTTGGCCGGCAAGCCGTTCATAGAACATCAGTTTGATTTACTGCGTCCACATGGATTATTGGATGTTCTGCTTTGTGTTGGCCACAGGGCCGAGCAGATTGAAAAACACCTTGGGGATGGTACCCGGTTTGGATTCAGGGTGCGCTACTCGCGGGAGGATCCCGCCAGGCTGCTTGGCACCGGCGGTGCACTGGTTAATGCAATTCCAGTGCTGGAGGAAGAATTTCTTCTCCTGTACGGGGATTCATACCTTCCCACCGATTACAGGGCGGTCTGCGAGGCTTTCCGGCGATGCGGGACTGCGGCCATGATGAGTGTTTTCCGCAACAAAGGGAAATGGGACGATAGCAATACGCGAATTGCCGACGGGAAAGTCGTCTTCTACTCGAAGTCTGCGGGGAAAGGCGAAGCCGACTACATTGATTATGGTCTCTCGGCTTTCAGACGTGATGTCATCAGTCGGTATAGAGGAAGTGCATCTCCATTGGACCTTGCACGGATTCAAACCGATCTAGTGGCAGGTGGTGAACTTGCGGCTTTTGAAGTTGCCGGGCGGTTCTATGAGATCGGCAAACCCGATGGATTGGCTGAGCTGGACCGCGTGCTGTGCGCGTCGGGAAGAGAGCAACAATGAGAGCGCTACGAACAAAAAAGGCGGTCTTTATTGACCGTGATGGGACTCTCAACCGCATGGTGTACGATGAAACACATGGCCTGATGGATTCTCCGCGCAGACCGGAACAGGTGAGCCTTGTCCCTGGTGCCGGCATGTTCCTCAAGAAGGTTCGGAGCATGGGGTACATCATTATTGTTGTCACCAACCAGCCTGGCATTGCCAAGAAAACCATGACCCCTGGACAACTCGGCGCCGTGAACAGGAGACTGTCGATGCTGCTTGCGAGGGAAGGCGGGAAATGGGATTCTCTTTATTATTGTCCGCACCATCCTGGCAACGGGCTGAGCGGGAATGCTTCGAGCAGTCTCATGAGGATATGTGCATGCCGCAAGCCAAAACCAGGTTTACTTTTGCAGGCAGCGGACGAACACGGGATTGACCTCACGGCGAGCTGGATGATAGGAGATGGGCTCAATGATGTTCAGGCGGCAAAGGCGGCGGGCTGTCGGGCAATTCTGCTGACCCGCCTTAAGATCGAGCAGATAGAGCGATTCCTGAGCATGACGGATGGAGTCCCTGATATTATTGCTCATGACTTTGTTGCAGCTCTGGTCCGTATGAGGGGCGAGAAGTCTGCTGATGCATCTGGTTCCGGCACGCGGCGGAAGTTACGTATGCAGACTGCTCTATAGCTTGCTTGCTGCTGTTATTGACGAATGATAAACTTCCTTCTCAAGAAAGCAGATTCCTTGCCTTCTGCCCAGCCCGTCCACGGTCTGGAAAGCCCGTGAGATTGCATGTTTATGAATGCGTTGGGCACAAACTGCCAGTACGCCATGCACGGCATGCGATAGATCGCTGCCTCCTCGATTGTTTTCCAGTCGATTCCGGGGTCTGCGGAGCCCGGCCACGTGGCCGGGCGTTTTCGGGAATACTCCCAGGCTGCATCGACCAGTATGTTGGTGCTGTGGGCTCTCAGGAAGATCGAGAACTGACCGTCCCGATGAGTTGGGCTCAACTCCACAGTTATTTCATGCTCTCCAGGTGGCAGGCCGACCGGAAACGTAAACAGAGAGAAGGGACCGTCGACGTCTGCTACCGGAGCCCCGTCAAGGTATGCCTGATGTCTTCCAAACGGGTGAATACCTAGAAGTGCATTAGTTGATGACTGGTGGAACCAGAGAAGTAATCGTGCTTGCTCAGCAAGGGCCGGATTGGCGGCTTGTTCTGCAAATGCTTTGTAGATATTGCTCACTGCACCATATCCGGATACTGCCTCACGGTACGCCCAGCCGCGAAGAACGGCAAATGCGGACCACGGGTTGTCCTTGAATTTGTCTGCGTATTCGAAACAGAAGTCCGCCGCAGCGTTCATGGCCCCAACCCTTTCCAGCTGAAACAATGCTCCCATCAAGGCTGTAGGCTCCAGTGGATCTGCCGGCGGGAACATCTTTGAGAGCTGGGGCAACATAGTGCCTGCCGGTCGTGGCTGTGTCTGGTACCAGTATGCGACACTCGACATGTATCCGCGCCCGGCGTTTCCGGTACCGAATTCCCAGTTAAAGAGCAGGCTCTTCTCGAAACGGATGGCATCCGATAGCAGGAAACGATACTGAGTGGAACGAATCGGTGCTTTGCTGACAAGGCCATGGAGCGGCAGATTGAAAGTATCAGAGTAGTACCACGCGCCGTTGAAAAAATCTTCGAGCCCTGTCCCATGGAAAGAAGGGATGGTCTCGCCATCCACAGCGATGTATTCGTCTCCCTCAAACATATTCCATGACCCATCGGTTCCTGTTTCCGCCAGGTAGCATCCGGCAAGGTGTCCCTTGCCCGCCATCCTGGCAACCAGGTACGGATTCCCTGTAGACGTGGACTGATTCCAATTTGCATGAAAGTAAGAGGGGACTTCTGCCGGATCCACCGGCTGAATGTCATATCCGGCTTCGATAGAAATCGGCAGATAAGATGTATTCCGGAGTTCGGCACGCATTCCACTCTGGAAAGACATGGGAAAGCGGCAGATATATGTGCCATTGATGCAAGCCAGGGGGAGAGATGCGAATTCTGCAGGTCTCAGGCCGTTACAGAAGAAGTCTCCCAGCGGAACCTCCACGCTGGGCTGTTTTTCTCCATCCCAATAGAAACGCAGAGTCAAAGCCCGAAGAAGTTGCGACCTCCCGGCATAGGACATATTTTGGGGCATTACCGGACGTATCCAGAACGTTGCAAGCCGCCCTGTCTTTGTTCTATCGATCCAACGCCAGGTCTGTTGCGAGGCGATCAAAGTGTTTGTTCTTCCAGTGCACGCATCTTGCGCGCGCAATGAAGTCGCTCCGACATCTCTCCAGGCAGTCTTGACACGTTCAAGCATCTGGCTTTCCTCCGGGCTGAGCGCGGGCGAGAAAGTGTTGACCTTGGCGCTCGCGGGATAGGTCTCATAGTTGATGTGGAAGTATGGCCTGGCACCTTGTGGCATAGCCTTTGCAGAAATACAAATTTTCAATGATTTGCTGTAGGGAAGGGGCATGTAAGAGTAGCTGCCATTGCTGACCTGGTCGCATAAAGGCGGGAGGAAAGGCGCTGATTTTCCGAACAAGTTGGCACCGCTGACCCTTATTCTTGGAGTTGTCTCGCCGTCAAAGAAGAACATCCATTCATCGGCGGGAACGGAGGTCATCCATATTCTATGAACACAGCCAGGGCCGTTGAGATCTGCGAGCACATACAGGTCGCCGGATTTCATTCTTCTGAGGTCTGCCCAATCGTCGTTTCCCCCTTTCCGGTCATACGTGGAGATCATGCCAGGAGATCCGATCGGAGGACGTTCAAACGCGGAGACGTCTGCGAGTTGACGCAGGCAGTGCTCAAGCGTGATTTCTGATGGCATTGCCTGTCCGTTTTGTCTGCAACCCGCAGGCAGCGCCAGCAGCCCAATGGTCAATGCGGCCAGGACGGAATTACGA